>CAIYZD010000573.1 GCA_903930585.1 uncultured Geobacteraceae bacterium
GGAATTGGAGCAAACCAGTTCCGCAAGAGTCGGTAACTCATGCGCCGGAGAAAAACGCTCCGGCTTCATTTCGTGCAGGACAACCAGGACGCCGCGCTGTGCGGCCTGCCAGGCGGCTTCGCACCCGGCCAGGCCGCCGCCTATGGTGCTTGATACATTCTTTTCGTGATTAATAGTCAATGAAATCTCCGCCACCCAAATCTTTCACTTCTTGGTTATTGAGGTAATTTTCTCGCGCTGCTTCAGCCTGATGGCGCATGATTCGCCGCCACTCCGCAAGAGGCAGCTTAATCAACCCCTGCACTGCTATCATTTTGCCGTCAGGCGCCTGATTGAACTTCATATTCTTTATCCCTTTGCCCATCAATTAACGGCTTGTTACATATTTTACAAATCCACACATCCGACACATTCAGCAGAGCGACTAGCTGTTATTTGGTCGGGTAGTCGTTGGAGGACATTACAGGATCAATGCTCCGGGTATGTATTTTCTGAGGGCTTCGATGTGTTCTTCATACTGAGGGATAATTGCCAGAAGCGGCGCGGCAGCTGGTGCGCCACGATGCATGTCGGTACTGTCGCAGATGATATACGCTACAATTTGATTAGCAACAAAATAGGTAATGAGCCCCACATACCGGGACAACATTGCCTGTCGGGCAAAGCTGGCGAATCGACCGGCAGGTATATTGGACAAATACAGTATTTCGAGACAATCACCGGCAAGACAGAAGCGCAGATCTATGTTTAAGCTATCTCGTGCGTTTGGACCAACGATCTCACGGAACATTGGCAGCAATTCACCGGCAAAACCAACGAGATCTTGTGCCGATAAACGAATTTTGGGATAAAGCGGAACCATTGCCGCTTCGACCAAGGCTTCCTGACAGAATTCATCATACCCAAGTTCACTCGGCAAAAATTTCAGTTTAATAAAACCATTTTCGCACACACGCCATTCTGCACGGGCATACGGCCCTAGGCGGTCATCATGGACATATAAGCGGCAAAGTCCGCGTGAGTTCAGAGAAAAACTTGTCCCGCCATCTTCCCGATATTCAATTATCGAATCATTCTCACGATACCCGACAACCGTAACAGCATGTGTTTCATCTCTTCTGTCGTACTGGATTTTCAGGATAACCGGGATACCCGAGCGCAGGTAGCATTTCACAGCCAACACAAATAATTCTGTTTTTAGTCGGGGCTCGAAGAACATCGGCGCATATCCGAACTGGCGGATAGCTTCAAGGATTTGCTCATTTTTCAATCCTGAAGCAGCAGGAAAAATCCGGTCACTCAGCCAATTGCGGGTTGCTGCTTCGGTAACGGCAAAAGGCGTCGGCGCTCGTCCGCCGTCATGACGCATGACCTGAGCCAAGGCCGACCACACGGCAGTTGTTGCACAAGCGCCTACCGCCTGTTCTTGCTGTTGAAAAGGAACTCCGCACACGGATAACTTCAGACCACACAAATGGACGCGATAGGGGTGCGGCGGCAACGTATAACATCGGTCAAGAGCCTGGAATGTCGTCAAGACAGTCCGGCCAATCGGCGCGTCGGGAAGAGGACGAATGACCGCGAAGCCGAGATAATGCGAGCTTAACTCCTTACATATCGCCGTAAAGCTACCTTCTGCCGCCTGTGTAATCAGTCTGGTAAAAATATCATCCGTCAAATCATTCCGAAAAAAATGCAGACGGGTAGCTTTCGGGGGAGGCGGGCGGAGAGTGGTGGCGTAATAGTTGGTATACTCTTCAAGGTAATGACGGTCAACATACGGAGTTTCGATCAGAATCGTCCGAGCCTTTGCTTCTGAGTGAGATAAGTAGGAACCAAGATATCTAACTTGAGTCGGTTCCGCCTCTTCTACAGCAAAAGAAGCCCTGCAAATTTCAGCTTGCAGGGCCTCTCTGGAAAACGGAATGCAACGCACTTCAAGCTTTTGGAATGTCATCTCATTCTGGTAGAAGAGTCGGATGAGGATACCGCAAACATGCTGGCCGCACTTCTTTCAATAGAGCGACGAATTTCAAGTCCCTCTTTGCGTAAGCGCTGAATAGTCGAATCATCGATACGAACCGTACCTGACGGCGGAAAGGTAATGCCGACAGAAGAGTTATTGTTTCGTACTTGATTGCGCATGATCTTTTTACCTTTTGGCAGAGAATTACGGGCACATATACTGTGTACTCATATACTTTTAGTACATTTTTTTAATCGCTCTGTCAAAGAAAAACAGCTCCTATTGATTTCATTCCCCCTTTCACTTCCCACAACACTTCTTGAATTTCTTGCCACTACCGCAAGTACATGGATCGTTGCGCCCGACTTTTATCTGAGTTCCGAACATGCTGTGGCTGAGCCCCGTGCCGGGGATTGAGATGCGTTTTTTGAAGTCATTGTAGTCGGTTACGTAGGCGTTAACAAACTCGGCCCGTTCGTAAGGCTTGACATGATGGAAGACAATATTTGGTAAGTGCCGGGCCCCTTCGTACAATGCAAAAAACGCTTTTTGATAATTGCCGAATTGTTTTTCGAGTTGTGAAAGCTCATACCATCCCTCAATAAGCCGAGGTTCTATACGGACAGCTTCCATATAACAATCTTCAGCCTTTTCATAACGTTTAATGAATCTAAGTATGTTTGCATAGCCGAGATAATGCTCAACCTTGTTGGGGTTTTTGGCGATTTCCATTTTGTACAACGCAATAGCTTCATTGATACTCATCTCCCTGCCCATGGCCGTTAAGCGCGGTAATATGGTAAGTGGAGAATTTTCTGCAGCATCCGCTCTGGTTTTTTTGTCCTTGATTGCCGTGAGACGCATCAACTCAACCGTTACCGCCATAGAACCAGAAGGGGTGAGCGAAAGTGTCTCTTCTGCACCGCAGCCAAGGCAATTCAGCTCATCCGCGATAAACGGCTTTGCCTCCGTCCCGCTAATATACACAGATTCAACATAATAACGCGAAATATCGCCACAAACACTGCATTCCATCTCGAGAGTCAGCTCATCCCGCGTGACACTCCCCATTTCGTTGATAACAAGAGCCGCCCGCCGTTCGGCATCCTCTGCTTCATGTGCGAGATACTCCTCTTCCAACGAGAAAAGTTCTCCGGATTCAATTCCGTGCAGCTTGTTCAGGATCAGATAGGCACAGTCCAGCTCGCTTTGCCCTTTGCCGGTCAACGGCGCGAGGCGCTCGATAAAACGGTGTTCCGGAAGGGCTTCAAGGGCTGACGCCAGCGATTCCTTGTCAGCTTTAGCCAGTTCGTCGAAATGGCGTTCAAAGTAGGCTAGAACCTCTTCTCCGCCGATCTGTTCGAGAATAGTCTGCAGAAAAAACAGCTCTTTTTGAGTCAACTCCAGAGTTTTGATGATTGCTCCGACCGCAGCTTGTCCATATCCGACAAGCGCCGTGGCGGATGTTTCACAAAGAAGGTCAAAATCAGCATCAGTAGCGCCAATGAGCGGCTGAATAAACTCTTGATAGCAGAGCCGACCCATTATTTCTGCAATACGAACTGCGCCATAGGTATCCATCTGCGCCGCAAGCGCTTCAGTCAAACAGCCAACAGCCTGAACTCTCTCCATATTGGCAAAATGAGTGACAACGGTATCCGTAATCGGCACATTACGCAAATTCGTAGCCAGAAAAGAAAGCAAGGCATCGGCATTGTCAGTGGGTGGTATGGGATCCCTGTTCCAGACTGACGCGGCAATGCAGGCGGGGAAAAGAGCAAAAAGACTTGCCGTTGCTTCATGTTCGTCAAGTCCTGGAATTGCCAACCACCGGTCACGGCACATATCAAGGGCGGAGACAACTCGTTCGGACAGGCGTTGTTTGTGCTGATCGAAAAAATCGAGCGCGGCCTGATAATCAAGGTTGCCCAGTTTAGGGACAACATCATCCAATTGGGCGGCAAGGGCGCTGTCAGGTAAAAACAGCGGGACATCGATGAACTTCGGGACATCGTAACCCTCCAAAAATTCCTGCATTATCAGGAGTGGTTCGGTAGTACCGGTCAGAATATCAACCAGAAAACGCTGATCAATGTCGATGGTATCAAGTTCTTGCTCCGGCATGACATTGGCGATGATCTTTATCAGGTCTATTACCTGTGGATTTTCCGTTTTCCAGGCAAAAGCTGTCAGCAGACAGGTGTGTACTCGACCGAATGTCGTATCCTTCCCCGTGCTGAAAATGGTCGCTATGCTTGCATCGGCAAGTTGTTTCATTGCTGGTTCAGGCAACTCGCCCGCCGCTTCGATTATGGCATATAACCGTTCCGATTCGTATGGTGGATGGTTCAGAAACTCCAGAAAAATCTGCAGGGCACGGTCGGGACAATAACGGGCCAGCAAACGAACAGGATGATAGGAACTCCATGCCGGGAACTCCTGCCATATTTCAGCAATTACAGAGAGATGCGGCTTCAGCAGGTCATCCGGCAACTCGCGGAACAGACATATAATCAAGATGTCATCGGCAAACGCGGTCAATAACGTGTGGATTGTCGATTCGTCGAACAACGCACGAATCGCTTCGTCGGCAGAAGGTTCACTCTGTCTGCGAAGATCGGAGATTCGCGTTAGCGCCCACTTCGCTAACAATGGGTTTCGGGTATTTATCTGAGAGAATGGGATACCTGCCAATGAAGTAATACCACTCATACTCC
>CAIYZD010000574.1 GCA_903930585.1 uncultured Geobacteraceae bacterium
AATAGGTATATTATCTTCAATAATCTTACACCAAAATAACTTTACAAAATATAAATGAACTCGTAGTGTATTTAGTTTTGTTGAACCTTTAAATATTTTTGTAAGATTTACATATCTGTTATGTGAGATATATTTCCAATGAGTGTGTAGAAACTTTGATATCTGTTCCCATGATCTGTCATATGGTTGTGTTAAATTATTGTTACAGTTATCACATATTTTAACACTTGAAGTTAATTTATTAGATTTTATTCCATGTATCTTATGATTTATTTTATTATCACTATGTTTATAAATAGGATTATGCCTCGACATGTCATTAAAATACTGCTTTATGTCTGATGCTTTTGGAATATGTTCTCTTGTATTTGCAACATTTCCGCATATCCAACAAAATGATGTATTTGAATTATCATCCATTACTTTTCTTAGTCAACTTATGCAGAGAATGTACCAGCCTCTAGTACTGTTTAATATACCGAACTAATCGATAAATCATGTTTTTAATAGTTTTAGGTCTTTACTCATTTTTAATAGTGCATTGTCAGTTAATTACTGTCAATGGCCACATTGTTTTTTTATTTCAATTTCAGTATTATAAACGCATACTTCATCTAACGAGCAAGATTTATCGAAATCTGAACATGCTTTTGCTACTTGATTCAGACGATAGAAATATGTCCATCCACGATCAAAATATCCACGAGAATTAATAGGATTAATACGGATAGCATCGCTAAAATCAGCTATAGCACTATCATACATTTTGAGTTTATCATAAACTTCGCCTCGGTTACGGTATGCCTTGTATTCATTGGGATCACAATGAATTGCTTGAGTATAATCTGCTAAGGCTTGTTCATACTGACCGAGATCTTTGTATACGAGACCTCGATTAACATATATCGAACAACTATCTGGGTCTAATTGAATTGCGGTTCTTCCGCAGAATCCGTGGGTAGATTTCAGAAAATATGGGGTCTAAACAGCTACCCGGTTAACGAATAAAGAGCATCCCGTCTTCAAATCCGGCATTATGGGTTTCGACCAAGAAAACCACTGCTGTAAAAGGAGAACGGGATGCTACTGAAGTCTATCCTGAATCGGATTCAATTGCACCATGGTTTTGTGTACGGCTCCATCCGTTTGGTTGAGAAAGCTAAACGATTGCTCCTTGAAATCGATATCCGACCTCGTAAGGGAAGTCGTCCAGTCTGTTCAGTTTGCGGCAGTTCAGGACCCGGTTACGACACCCTGTCGATTCGTCGCTTTGAGTTTGTTCCGTTATGGGGCATCGCCGTATTCTTTCTGTATGCCATGCGGCGGGTTGATTGCCCTCGCTGCGGCGTTAAGGTGGAACGAATTCCCTGGGCTGAGGGTAAGAATCACCTAACCATCACCTACGCCTGGTTCCTTGCCAAATGGGCTAAACGCCTTTCTTGGAAAGAGGTTGCCGATGTATTCCAGACCAAATGGGACAATGTCTTTCGCTCCGTAAAGATGGCTGTTGCCTGGGGCTTGGCCAACCGTAACCTGGACAACATAACCGCAATCGGTATCGACGAAATCTGCTGGAGGAAGAAAGGCTCCAAGTTTCTGACGCTGGTCTACCAGATAGACAACAGCTGCAAAAGACTCCTCTGGATTGGTAAAGATCGCACGAAGAAAACCTTGATGGATTTCTTCGATGAGTTCGGCCCGGATCGTTCGTCTTTGCTGCGTTTCGTCTGCACCGATATGTGGAAGCCTTACCTGCTGGTTGTGGCCGAGAAGGCATGTCAGGCCATAAATATTCTGGATCGTTTCCACATCATGAGCCATATGAACAAGGCCATTGATAAAGTTCGGGCGACTGAGTTCAAAGCACTCAAAACCAAAGGAAAACAGGCGATACTCACCGGCAGTAGATGGTGCCTGCTCAAGCGACCCGAAAACTGTAATGAAAAGCAAGCCGTCAAACTTAAGGAGCTGGTCGCCATTAACCTGAAGACAGTTCGGGCCTACCTCCTCAAAGAGAATTTCCAGCAGTTCTGGAATTATAAAAGAGCCGGCTGGGCAGCCAAGTTTCTCGATCAATGGTGCAGGCGTACCATGCGTTCACGGATCG
>CAIYZD010000575.1 GCA_903930585.1 uncultured Geobacteraceae bacterium
AGCAACTTCCTGCGCGACCCTTTTATGGGGGTACTGGAACATATCAAATCGCATCCGGTGAAACTTATCGATGCCGAGGCGGAACTGCTTGGCACCACCCATTGCGAGATAGGCCTCTGTATGGCGCGCAAATGGAATTTCCCCGAGCCCTACTGCGATGTAATAGCGCATCATCATACCCCGGGCAAAGCCACGGAAGATCCGATTCTCTGTGCCATTGTCAATCTGTCCGACCTGTTCTGTACGGTACGTGGCTTGAACTACGGCGGACGCGAATGGATCAGTTTCAACCTGAGTGAAGAAGAAGCCTGGACGATCCTTAAAAAAGAATCACCCGCATTGGCAGATTTGGATGTGGAACGTTTCTGTTACGAACTGGACGACGCAATACCCGATGTTGCAGAGATGGTCACCTCCATGTTTACTCCATCATGACGAAATAAAAAGGCGACTGACTGTGATGATAATGCCGCAGCAAACGAAAACCCGTGTTCTGATTGTTGACGACTCCTCCTTTATGAGGATGGCTATTCGTAGCGTCCTGTCGAAAGATCCGTCAATAGACATTGTCGGCACCGCCGCCGACGGCGTGGAAGGTGTCGAAAAAGCCATCTCTCTCAGACCGGATCTTATCACAATGGATGTCGAGATGCCGCGCTTGGACGGCATTGCCGCTCTGAAACAGATAATGGCCAAGGCGCCGACCAAGGTCATAATGGTCTCTACCCTGACCAATGAGGGAGCCAAATCGACGTTTGAAGCGCTTGATGCCGGTGCTATTGATTACATTCCGAAAAACGTCACCGACTCGTCAGACGCCCAGAACATATTCCGTCAAGAGCTGATGCGGAAGATCAAGGATGCAATGGCTTCACACATGCGGCGTCCGTCCGGCATGCCCCTGGCAGCGATGCGTCCCGCAGCTCCCGCAATCTCGGTACCGCAGCGACCGACTACATCAAAATTCCTCGGAAAAAAAATCCAGTACGTCGGCATCGGCGCATCTACCGGGGGGCCGGTGGCACTGCAGGAAGTCCTCTCACGCATCCCGGTCAATTTTCCGTATGGCGTCATGGTCGGCATCCACATGCCGAAAGCGTTTACCGGGCCGTATGCGGACCGGCTCAATGCCAAATGCTCCATGACTATCCGCGAGGCGGTTGATGGTGACATTCTCAAACCGGGTCTGGCGCTAATTGCACCGGGAGGTATGCATACGACGCTGGTCAAACAGGGAACACACATTATTGTCAGGACTCAGCCCACCAGTTCTTATCCGCAATATGTTTACATCCCCTCGGTTGACCTGATGATGTCAAGCATGGCTGAAGCGACCGGCGGGGCAATGCTCGGGGTAATTCTAACCGGGATGGGCAATGACGGCTTCAAGGGAATGCAGATGCTCAAGCAGAAGGGGGGCGTGACAATTGCGCAGGATGAAGCGAGTTCAACCATTTACGGTATGCCGAAAGCCTGTGTGGATGGCGGGGTAGCCGATGAAGTGCTGCCGCTCGGACAGATTGGTTTTGAGATATCGAAGTTTATGTAATGGTGGAACACCAGTGATACGAGCAAGGAAAAGGGCCGAATCGTTTATGCGATCCGGCCCTTTTATAATAACGTCATCTCACCGCGTAAACAACCAGTTGCGACCCGGAAACCTCCACCCGGCAGTTTGAAAAACCGCGACGTTTGAGGCGAAACATGATGAGCGGGGCTACCAATGGATGAACCCCCGGCAGAATCAGCGGAAAATGGATGTAGGACATGCCCATAATGGCCGTTATGGTGGCCTTCAGATCGAACTTGCCGGTTTTCTTGCGCCGTTTTTCCCGGTTTCGGTCGGGTAACATACGCTTAACTGTGCTCGCTGGTTTCATGGAACTCCAGCATTTTCCAACTCTCGATCGTATTATCAAGACGCCACTGACTACCGGCCATATAGGTCAGCTTACCTTCACCGTCGATATAGACGTGCATTGCCTCTTTCTTTTCAAAATCCTCGATCGGCTTCTTTTCGCCGGTCACCCAGCGGGCCGTTACATAGCTGACCGGTTCAAACGCAACTTTTACGCTGTATTCGTGTTCGAGACGATGCATAACCACCTCGAACTGCAGCAAACCGACCGCACCGATGACCCAATCCGATCCCATCACCGGCTTAAAAACCTGGGTGGCCCCCTCTTCCGCCAGCTGCACCAGTCCTTTCTCCAACGCCTTTGACTTCATCGGGTTCAAGAGGCGCACCTTGCGGAAATGTTCCGGAGCAAAGCTGGGAATACCGGTGAATTTCAGATCTTCACCCATCGTAAAGGTATCGCCGATCTTTATCGTGCCATGATTATGGATGCCGATAATATCGCCCGGCCAGGCTTCTTCCACGTTGGTGCGGTCCTGGGCCATGAAGATCGTGGCGTTGGCTATCTGGACGTCACGCCCCAGGCGGACGTGTCGGACTTTCATGCCACGGGTGAACTTGCCGGAACAGATGCGAAAAAATGCGATCCGGTCGCGGTGTGCCGGATCCATATTTGCCTGGATCTTGAACGTAAAACCGCTGAACGGCTCTTCATAGGGTGATACCGTGCGGGTGGCAGCCTCGCGCGGCAGCGGATGCGGCGCATACTGGACAAAGGCGTCGAGCAACTGCTGCACGCCGAAGGTATTGATGGCGCTACCGAAGAAAACCGGCGTTTGACGACCTTCAAGATACGCCGTCATATCGAAGGGGTGAGCCGCCCCCTCCAGGAGTTCGATATCGTTGCGCAGCTCTTCCACCTGACTTCCCAGCAGCTCATCGAGGCGTGGGTCGTTCAAACCGGTAACCGTGATAATTTCACCCGTACCGTTGTCGGATTCGGCGTCGAAAAAGGTCAGTTCCTTGGTATACAGATGATAGGTGCCCCGAAACCGTTTCCCCATCCCGATCGGCCAGGTGATCGGAGCTGTCTGCATATGGAGGTTTTTTTCAATGTCATCAAGCAGGTCAAATGGTTCCTGCCCTTCACGGTCAAGCTTGTTCATGAAGGTCATGATCGGAGTGTGGCGGAGCCGGCAGACCTCCAGCAGTTTTCTGGTCTGACTCTCGACGCCCTTGACGGAGTCGATCACCATCAATACCGAGTCAACAGCGGTTAAAACGCGATAGGTATCTTCTGAAAAATCGTTGTGACCCGGAGTATCCAGCAGGTTGATCTCGCAGTCGTCATAGGTAAACTTCATGACCGACGAAGTAACCGAAATGCCACGCTGTTTTTCCAGATCCATCCAGTCGGAGGTTGCGTGGCGTGCGCTCTTTCGGGCACGAACCTCACCGGCCTGCTGAATGGCGCCGCCGAAAAGCAGCAGCTTCTCCGTGATGGTGGTTTTCCCGGCATCGGGGTGGCTGATAATGGCAAAGGTACGGCGTTTCTCGACTTCTGACTGATTGAACAGTTCCACGGGTAGCAGCTCCTTGTAGGCAATCGAAAGGCGGGCAAGCCCGCCTGGTTTTTCTTAAAATAGTTTCCGTCCAGGCGGGCAACCGGGTCCGTACTTACCCTTTAAACACCAGACGATCAAGACACCACCTGCCGCCACCGGCAAGCACCAGATACAGGGCCATGCCCAGCAGAGCGGTGTTATACTCGATGCCGTGTCCGCGACCGGCAACGCCAGTGAGGTTAAGAAAAAAACCGTTGACCCAGTTAATTTTATAGATAGCCACCAGCATGACCGTCGAAATACCGGCCGCTGAAAGGCGGGTCAGAAACCCGGTCAGAACGCCGAATCCGCCGGCAAATTCGGCAATGATCGCCAGGAGGGTAAAAATAGGCGGAATACCCATTTTTTCTTCGAAGGTCTTGAACGTCGCCGTGAGCCCCTGGCCGCCAAAGAGCCCCAGGAGCTTCTGAGACCCGTGTGCCATAAAGATCAACCCGAGCGGAACTCGCAGCATCAAAGGAGCTATCAAATCCTTTACGTCAAAGTTTCCCTTAGCCATGCCTGCCCCCTCCGATCTCCTTACCGGTGCAAAATAACACGTTTTAAATCGTCATTGGACAAAAAAGTATGTTCCGACGGGGGTTACACAACAGGAGGGCACCGGGATCCCGTGTTATTCTGCAACTTCACACCCGGACATCTAACGTCAGCTTAGCTTAATACGGTTTTCCTGTCAATGTTACTGCACATCGTTTCACCGCCATTACATTGCGTTGCCGAGCGGATCAAGAGAGAGCTGGATGAGGAAAAGTATCAATTCATTGATGGCTGCCCCAGAGATTGGGCGAAACAACCTCGGCCAGAACCATCTTCAACAGCCGGACTGGATGGTGGTTATGTTCACGCAGCTGATCAGAAGTGGAGAACCGAAGCTTGACCTCGCTTCTGTGCATTCATTATTTCTAAAAAAACAGTTACATCGTTGCCCAGGTGAGTGTTAACAAGAGAGCAGAAGTAGCTGCGGTAGGAGTTGTAGTAGCAGTACCTGCGGTCACGTTAATCTGATAAACAGTAGTGCTGTCCATGGAAGTGCCAAATGCCTTAGTTCCGGTTTTGTGCTGGGTAACCAGACAGTAGCCCGTTGATGTAGTCTTGACGCCAACACCAACACCGGTAGAACTTCTACCAATGAGGGATGTTGTTGCAGTTGCTGCAGTCTTATCACC
>CAIYZD010000576.1 GCA_903930585.1 uncultured Geobacteraceae bacterium
CTGAAGGGCACTCCCCGGAACATGCCATGCTGTTTTCCGCACAGCGGTTGCTCCTCTTTTCCGGGGACCAGCTTCTTCCCCGTATCACCAGTAACGTCTCGGTCAGTGTGGTGAACCCGCATGACGAGCCCCTCAGCCTCTGGCTCGCGTCCCAAGACCGGCTCGCGGAGATACCGGATGATGTTTTGGTGCTTCCCGGTCACGGGCTCCCCTTTCGCGGCGCGAAAGCGCGCGTCGAGGAGTTGCACCACCATCACGATGAGAGGTTCCGGCTGATTCTTGAAGCGTGTGCCGATGCCGCACTCAGCGCCTATGAACTGGTGCCGATCCTCTATCAGCGAGCCCTCGGCGATTTTGACCTGCAACTGGCGCTGGGGGAATGTCTTTCCCACCTCTATTGTCTTCTTTCTCGCGGCCGCCTGACTGAACAGCTTGACGGGGAGGGGGTTGTTCGCTATCGCTCCACCAGGGCTTTTCAGTGATTGCCTAACCCGGACGAGCCGGAACCAAACAAACCCGTAATAGAACGCGGAAAAAGCGGATGTAACGGTTAAACGCGGATCAGTCAAATGAAGTCAAGCGGTAAGCATACGACGCTTAGCCCATGAAAATAGTTATTGCTCCGGACTCATATAAGGAAAGCTTATCAGCGCTTGAAGTGGCAACTGAGATTGAAGCCGGATTTCGAGAAGTTTTTCCCGGTGCGGAGTACGTCAAGCTCCCCATGGCCGATGGCGGTGAAGGTACTGTTGCGGCCATGGTTGCTGCAACTGGCGGCACGCTTGTGGAAGTTACGGTTACCGGCCCTCTCGGCGAACCGGTTATTGCTTTCTATGGCTTGACTGGTGATGGCAAGACGGCAGTTATAGAAATGGCTGCAGCCAGTGGCTTGGCATTGGTTGCCCCGAGTCTGCGCAACCACTTGAAAACCACGACCCGCGGAACCGGAGAGCTGATAAAGTCAGCATTAGATGCCGGTATCCGCCACCTGATCATCGGTATTGGCGGCAGCGCAACGAACGTGGTGGCGCCGGCATGCTTCAGGCTTTAGGGGTGAAATTACTGAACCATGAAGGATGTCCATGAACACGGTATCGATGCGGTATTCAGCGTCCTCAGTCAGGCCGGGACTGTTGAGAAAGCCTTGACCAATGCAGCAGTAAATGTGAGAGCAGCATCGCGAAATATTGCCGCCACACTGAAGCTGGCTCAGATGATATAGCCGATTTTATTGCATTATCCATCTGGGACGAAGTTTTGAGCTGGTTCAGTTGGCTCTTCAGAGCATCTTTGCCGCTTCCTCAATCAATATATTTTTCTTGACACCCGTAGGGTTCATATTTACTATATACAGAACCTGGGTTTTGCATATAGAACTTGCGGGAGAAGGCAATGAAACTGACAGAAGATAAATATATGGTTCCTGCCGTGGAGCAGGCCGCTCGGGTGTTGTTCTGTCTGGCCGGCAGCAGCTCCTCCCAGATGACTCTTTTGGAGATCTGTTCTCTGGTGGGAATCCACAAGAGCAAGGCTTACTCAATCCTGGAGACGTTGCAAAAGTTCGGGCTGGTGCAACGATTCAGCGACCGGAAAGGGTACGCCCTTGGACCGGGTCTGATCGCGCTTTCCCGCAAGGTGCTCGACGACTTCAATGCACCGCGTATGGCGGAACCCCTTCTTGAAGAGCTGGCCACAAAGTTTGGCGGGACGGCCACGTTAGGTTTGATCTCTGACCGCATGGTTTTTGTCGCGGCAAAAAACGAAGGGGGGGTCGATATCGGCGTAACTCTTCGCGTCGGTCATCGTTTTCCCCTCACCTATGGCTCCCATGGCAAAGTG
Organism: uncultured Geobacteraceae bacterium; assembly: GCA_903930585.1. Taxonomy (GTDB): domain Bacteria; phylum Desulfobacterota; class Desulfuromonadia; order Geobacterales; family Pseudopelobacteraceae; genus JACRCG01. Next base: position 1,840 of record CAIYZD010000576.1, read on the forward strand.
ATTGCCGCCTCCCTCCCCGAGCAGGAACTTGAACTTCTCCTTAAAGGCAACAAGCTTTATTTTCACGGCAGCGTGGAGAAGTTTGATCGTCGTCGCCTGGCTGAGGAACTGGTACAGTGCCGTCGTGACGGATTTGCTCTGGATCTGGGAGAGATGAAGCCGGGCCTGAATTCCGTGGCAGCGGCCGTATTCGGCCCCGGTCAAACACCAATCGGCTATATCGCCCTTATCGGCCTGTTTTCCGGCGCAGCCGCGCATGAAGCAGGACCTTTGGTTGCCAAAGCGGCAAAAACGCTGTCACTCCAGCTGGGGAGCCGGGTTGAGTGAGTAAGAGCCGCTCTTGAAGCATAGTCTTGATTCATTTATTAGAAGAATCATACTTTGGAGTTAAGAACATGGCCATACAAAAGAAGAAAGTAACTGCGAACAGTGGGCGTATCAGCCTCCTTGTCAACGGCAAACCCGTTGAATTTGAAATCGGCAGCCTGCCTCACCAGGTTGACACCTCGCATACGCTCGCCCATACGCTCAGGGAGACGCTGGGGTTGACCGGCACCAAGGTGACCTGCGACAACGGCGCCTGCGGATCATGTACTGTGTTGATAGATGGCAAGGCGATCCTTTCCTGCATGACTCTGACCGTCGAGTGCCAGGGGGGGAGCATAACCACCATCGAGGGGTTGCGTAATGCCGATTCCGGCGAACTCGATCCGTTGCAGCAGTCTTTTATTGACCACACCGCCTTTCAGTGCGGATTCTGTACACCCGGTATGATTCTGAGCGCCAAAGCTCTCCTCAATGAAAACCCTTCACCGGCTGAAGAGGATGTTAAAGAAGCCCTGTCCGGGAATTTTTGTCGTTGCATCAGCCACTATCAGGTGCTCAGGGCGGTCATGGCTGTCGCCGGAAGGGGGGGGGGTCATGTCTGAAGAGTACCGCTTTATCGGCAAATCAACCCGCCGCAAAGACGCTACGGAAGTGGTTACCGGGGCTACCCGGTACCTGAATGACGTCAAGTTTAATGATCTGCTCCATGGCAAGGTCCTGCGCAGTCCTCATCCCCATGCAATCATCAAAACAATCGACAAGAGCCGGGCCGAGCAGCTGCCTGGTGTCAAGGTTGTGCTGACCTGGGAGGATGTACCGGATTGGAAGGCGGGTACTCCCCGCATCCTGAGTGTCCTTGATCGTAAGGTGCGCTTTGTGGGGGATGTTGTCGCTCTGGTGGCGGCGACAAGCGAAGAGATCGCCAAACAGGCATGTGGACTTATACAGGTCGAGTACGAGCTGTTGCCGGCGGTCTTCGACGCGGAGGAAGCCATGAAGCCGGGCGCTCCCCAGCTCTACGACGAGCAGCCCGGCAATATTGCCACCCCCGGAACCTCGGCTTTCGGTCCCAAATCCCTGAAGTATGTAGTCATGGGTGACGTGGAACAGGGGTTTCGCGAGGCGGATGTGATTTCAGAGGGGACCTTCGGCTACGAAAACATTCCTAATCCGATCCCTCCGGAACCGCCCGGGGCGGTGGCGGTCTGGGAGGAACCTGACCGGGTGTCGCTGTGGGTATCGAACCAGGCCTCGTATCTGGACAAGATTCTCATGTACCACGTGTTCGGCAAAAAGGTGGAGGTGCGTACCCACGGCCTGGCCTGTGGCGGCAGCTTCGGCACGAAGATCATGTCCTGGCCGGTCCAGACCTACGCCACCCTGTTGAGCAGGGCCACCGGTCGTCCGGTAAAGGTGGTCTTTTCCAAGGAAGAACACATCGCGGCTTTTGTCCTGCGGCCCGGATCACGGATGCAGGCGCGGGTGGGGATGAAGCGGGACGGTACCGTGACTGCGATATCCGGCAGGTGGCTGGTTGACACCGGATACTACTCCTCCACGACCCAGGCCCAGGTGGCGGTGGGATGTGGCGAGATTCAGCTCATGACCCGCTGCGCCAACTGGGATCTGCAGACCGACATCGTGTACACGAACCGCAATGCCTCCGGCTGCGTGCGCGGATTCGGCGGCCAGGAGTTGAAATGCTCCTTCATCCCGCTTCTCTGCCAGGCCATGGAAAAGATAAACCTCGATCCGGTGGAATTCATCAAGAAGAACTACGTCAAGCCCGGGGATGGCTACTTCTGGCGCGATGGCGCCTGGTATGTATACCGGGGGATCGACTACTCGGACGCCATGGAGCGGGGCGCCGAACAGTTCGGCTGGAAAAAACAGTGGCAGGGGTGGCTGCGGCCCAGCGCCACAGCCGGAGCCAAACGGAGGGGGATCGGAGTCGGGGTGCACGGTAATGCCGATATCGGAGAGGACAGTTCGGAGGCCTGGGTACGGTTGAACCCTGACGGGACGGCCCTGCTTTACTCCTGTATCACCGAGCATGGCACCGGCCAGCGGAGCAACTACCTCAAGATGGTGGCCGAGGTGTTGCAGCTCCCCCTGGAGAGGGTCTCCATAACTCCGGCCGATTCACTGATAAATCCGTTTGAGTATGGCCCGTTCGGCTCCCGCGGGACCTACGCCATCGGCAGTGCCGCCATTGCGGCTGCGGAAGATGCCAGGCGCCAGATCCTTGAGCTGGTCGCACCGCGACTGGATGCACAACCGGAAGAACTGGAAACCGTTGACGGAATAATCTTCGTCAGGGGAAACCCGGAAAAACGGATCAAGTGGGGGGCCATGGGGTATGACCGGACAATCATGGGCTATGGCCGCTTCGACCCGGATTTTACCCTGGCCAACTGCATGACAACCTTCGTGGAAGTGGAGGTGGATACGGAAACCGGCAAGGTTGATCTGCTGCGGGTGGTCAATACCACGGACGTTGGCCAGATCATCGATCCCCCCGGTCTGGAAGGTCAGCTCAACGGCTGCCTCGGTTCTTCAGGCATTGACAGTGCCCTGTTCGAGGAGACTGTGTTTGACACTTCTACCGGCCATATCCTCAATGCCAACCTGATCGACTACAAGTGGCGCACCTTTTCCGAACTTCCCTCCATCGACAATGTGGTCATGGAAACCGCCGTAGCCAGTCACCGCTTCAAGGCCATCGGCGTGGGTGAGGTGGCCACGTCGCCCGGTCCCATGGCGATCCTTATGGCGGTCTCAAATGCCATCGGTGTCTGGCTGCACGAATATCCAACCACGCCGGAGCGGGTTCTCAAGGCACTGGGCAAGGTCCCCGGAAAAAGCCGCGCAGGAGGTGCCGCATGAGACCTTTTACCCATGTCAATGCCCGAACCGTCAGACAGGCGACAGCCGCCCTGGCAAAGTACTATGGCCAGGCCCGGCTTAATGCCGGCGGCACGGATCTGTTCGGCGTCCTCAAGGATGAATTCCTGCCGCTCTACCCGGAAGCTATCGTTAACATCAAAACCGTCAGGGGGCTTGACTATATCCGGGAGGATAAGAGCCTGCTCCGGATCGGCGCCCTGGCACGGCTCGTTGACCTGGCACAATCCACCCTGCTCAGACAGCGCTACGGCGCGCTGGCCGAGGCGGCCCACGCCGTTGCCTCGCCCCAGATCCGTAATGTCGCGACCCTGGGGGGCAACCTTTGCCAGGATGTGCGCTGCTGCTATTACCGCTATCCGCGCCATATCGGCGGCCCGATCAACTGCGCCCGCAAGGGGAACGGCCCCTGCCTGGCGGTTAAAGGGGACAACCGCAACCATGCCATACTGGGAGGGAGGCGCTGTTTTGCCGTCTGCCCATCGGATACCGCCGTTGCCCTGACCCTCTATGATGCTCAGCTGCTTGTCGTTAGCCCGACCGGTGAACGGCTGATTTCGGTCAGGGACTTTTACACCCCGTTGGGCCACGGGCTCAGCGCTGACGAGATGGTCAAGGAAATTCAGGTTCCGAGACTTCCGGACACGCTGCAGCAGACCTTTCTCAAATTCACCCTCAGAAAGCCGATTGATTTTGCCATTGTCAGCGTTGCTGCGCTGATCACCCGGTCGAATGACCTCTGCACGGAGGCCCGCATCGCCATGGGTGCCGTAGCGCCGGGAGTTCTCCGTGCGGTGGCGGCCGAGGAGTTTCTGCGGGGACGTCCGCTCAACCCCGAAACCGCCGCAGAGGCCGGAAAATTAGCGATGGAAGGGGCAAAACCGCTCAGCAGGAACGCCTATAAAATTCAGATCGCCCATACCCTTGTGGCGAGAGCGGTGCTCGGGCAGAGCTCCACCGCGCTGTCATCCTTACCTTCGGTTGGTTCAGATGTCTACGATCCGACTGAATTATCCACATTCCATCGGTGCAACTCCGCCTCTGTTGAGGGCTATGCCACCGTTGTTGATTAAGAAAACGGGGCATGGCCCAGCGAGTGCCCATAAAATAGTCGCCTATGTGCGGGACAGGATTGGAAATCCCGAGGTATTGGTCAAGCGGAGTGCACGAAGTTTAAACTCGACAAAAAGGAGAAACGGTATGGAGAAACAACAATGCGATGCGTCGGAAACTGTTAATGGTACTCCGGTTATTTTTCGAAAGGGTAAAAGCAGGTTGTCTTTCAACCTTCCGGTCAGGGAATTCGCACGGATCGGCATTGTTTCCATCGTGGCCCTGTGCGGGATTGGTACGTTTGCCGTCGGTCAGGCCGGCGCCGCAGGCGATAAGATCAAGGTAGGCCTCGTGCTCCAGTTGACCGGACCATTCACCGATTCCGGGCGGCAGATGATCAACGGCATCAAAACCTACATGAGCCAGTACGGCGATACGGTCGCAGGGAAGAAGATCGAACTTGTGATCAAGGATGTGGGCGGCTCTGCGCCGGAAATCGCAAAGCGGCATTGCCAGGAACTCGTGGTAAAAGACAAGGTCGATTTTATTGCCGGCTTCGGACTCACACCTGACGCGCTCGCGTGCGCGCCGATCGCGACTGAGGCGAAGAAGCCGACGATCGATATGATGGCTGCGACCTCGATCATTACCTCCAAGTCCCCCTACATCGTCCGCACCTCGCTGACCTTGCCGCAAGTCTCCGAGCCAATGGCGCAGTGGGCCTACAAGAACGGCTATCGCGAGGTATATACCCTTGTCGCTGACTACGGCCCGGGTCATGACGCCGGCAATGCCTTCCAAAAGGCGTTCGTGAAGCTGGGAGGGAAATTGGTGGGTGAAGTGCGCGTGCCGTTGAAGAACCCGGAATTTGGCCCCTACGTGCAGCGTGTCAAGGACAGCAAACCCCAGGCGCTCTTCGTGTTCTTCCCGACGGGGGAACTGCCGGTCGCATTCATGAAATCCTTCAAGGAACGTGGTCTGGCGAACGCGGGCATCAAGTTGATTGCCACCGGTGACGTACTCGACGACGGGCAGATGGATGCAATGGGCGATGCGACGCTGGGTGTCATATCAACGTACCATTACTCGGTTGCCCATCAGTCGCCCGAGAACAAGGCATTCCTGGCAGCCTACAAGAAGATTGACCCGATCACGCGCCCGAACGGCCACGCCATAGGGGCCTATGACGGGATGGCCGCAATCTATGCGGTGGCAAAGCAGCTGAACGGCAGCATCGACGGGGACAAGGCGATGGCGGTGCTCAAGGGGCTGAAGCTGAACAGCCCGCGTGGTCCGGTCCTGATAGACCCCGAAACCCGTGACATCGTGCAGAACGTTTACGTGCGCGAGGCAAAGAAGATAAACGGCAAGGTCTACAATGTGGAATTCGATACCTTTAACGCGGTGAAGGACCCGTGGAAATAATCTCCACCCGGCTTGCAGACCATATACCCATTCTTATAACAGGGGAGACCAGATGCAGAAGCCCGCAAAAATACTCGTCATCAATCTTGGTTCGACGTCA
>CAIYZD010000577.1 GCA_903930585.1 uncultured Geobacteraceae bacterium
ATTTTTGTGAACGTTTTGTACAGTGCTGCTGCTTCAGTTGCCAATGCCGTCTACATGCTTGAAAAACTCGGCGAGAGAACTGCGTCTAGAGCCGCCGTGTTGCTGGCAGAATAATTCACAGATATTCATAGAATCTAATTGCCAATTCTGGTAATACTGATGGCCTCTCCGCTTCCAGCTGGGAGGCCATTTTTATGACTTTTGCGACACAATAGCAAACCCAAAGGACACCCATGGCCATAAAGAAATCAGAACTCTATTCATCGCTCTGGCAATCCTGCGACGAACTGCGCGGCGGGATGGATGCCTCATAGTATAAAGACTACGTGCTGGTGCTGTTGTTCGTTAAATACGTGAGCGATAAGTATGCTGGGGTGCCGTAGCTGTAACCACCGCGCACGCAACATCCGGCTCAATACGGAACTGGCAAAGAAGTTGCCGGAATGCCTGGAATACGTGGTTGTGCATGAGATGGCGCACCTGCTGGAAGCATCTCACAACAGCCGCTTCATTGCCCTGATGGACCATTATGCCATCCTGGCGCAATCACCGGGAAGAGCTGAATCGGTCGCCGTTGGGGCATGTAGAATGGGAGAAGTGAAAATGAAAACATATCGCAAGGAATTGTGGTTTGAAACTAAAAATCGGCGTGAGTTTCGCAACATCACCCGCTCAGTTGAGGAGTGTTTGGGAGAGAGTGGCGTACGAGAAGGACTGTTACTGTGTAACGCCATGCATATCACCGCCAGCGTTTTCGTCAACGATGATGAACCTGGATTACATCAGGACTTTGAAACGTGGCTTGAACGACTGGCTCCGGAGAAACCGCACTCCCAATACAAGCATAACGGATATGAGGATAATGGCGATGCTCACCTGAAAAGGACAATCATGGGACGAGAAGTTGTTGTTGCCATAACTGACGGCAAACTTGATCTTGGTCCATGGGAACAGATTTTTTATGGCGAATTCGATGGGAAACGCAAGAAACGGGTACTGGTAAAGATTGTTGGGGAATAGTACAAAAGTTATGAAAGCAGAGGTTTATGCCATTGGTAAGGTTATAGATAGGCTCGAAGGAAAGTTGAGTAAGATTTGAACGGACTCGGACGATTACTAATCATTATAGGCTTGATACTGATTGTGGTTGGAGTGATCATATCATTTGCACCACGTCTGCCATGGTTGGGTAAATTACCAGGGGACATTTTCGTCAAGAAGGAGAGCTTCAGCTTCTATTTTCCCCTGACCACATGTATCCTTGTCTCGCTGGTATTGTCATTTATCATGTGGCTGTTTCGGCGGTAACAATTCAGCCCGCTTGACAGTGATCTTATTCTGATAATAGTTATAAAGTAATTATTGTGGAGTATGCACATGAATCAAACACCGTCCACCAAAAATCAGTATACAACTTCGTTGTCAACTTCCTGAAAATGCACGGCTATCTATGACCGAATGCCGGTGATCTTACCGCAAACAGCGCATGATCTTTGGCTTGGTGTTGATACCCAACGTGACAAATTGAACAACCTACTGATCACTGTCACAAATCGTCTGCTTACCATGACGGTAAGACATTGGTGAACAGACCGAGACATGGAAGTCCAGAATGCATTAAACCTACTGATTTTGCCCAACAGGATTCTCTCCAGTCTTTCGACACTCGGCCAGATAATTAAAAAATGTTCTTCGCCCGATACTTAATGTAGTACAGATATCTGCCGAAGAAGCGTCTGAATTTTCATACAGCACCCGAGCATTCTCCAACTTATTAATGTCAGTCCTCGGGCGGCCACCTGTCTTCCCACGCGCCTTTGCTGAGGCCCTGCCCGCCGCCGCACGTTCCGATTTTAACTCCCTTTCCATTTGGTTGATGGCGCCAAGGATCGACAGGAACGCTCGACCGGTAGCTGTCGAAGAATCAATATGCTCTCTGAGAGAGACAATCTCAATTCCACGATTCTCGAACACCTGCACTAATGAAAGCAGATGCATCAGGGAGCGTGTCATGCGGGAAAGCTCCGAAACAACAACGGTGTCACCAGGACGAAGGAATTCCAGCAACCGATCCCATTCCGGGCGCGACTCCTTCACTCCGCTGATTTTGTCCTCGAAGATCTTCTCGCATCCTGCAGCAGTCAGCATGTCGATCTGTGAATCCAAATTTTGATCTTTTGAACTTACCCTTGCGTATCCGACTCGTGCCATAACTCATCCTTTGTGCAATTACCTCAATTAACACAACCAAAATGCACATTGATTGTTGCAGAAGTTATTGCACCCTTTCTCAGGACTGATTAGATGGGTTTGAACCCTCTATCGTAGCTGTGCAGAAAGTACACTTTTTGCACCGACCATAAGACACGTAAGGCAACGTGGTAGAATGATGATAAACGGGTTGGTAGCAGAGCTAACTATATATGATATTGGATGTTTGAATTAATTTATCAAATAGTAATCTCTATTTAATGTTTCCCATACGTAATCGCTTGTTTGTATCTTTCTAGTGACGCAAGAGTTTCTAATATAAATCTTGTACGCTTTGTTGCAAGTACATACTAAATACTTACTATCAGGTGTAGTCAGTATCTTCTGCCCAGTATATTTCCCCTTATTAAAACATTTACCAACCATGCGGTGAAAGTCGTCAGTGTAGCAAATACCATTTGAATATTCAGAACAATCAAGAGATATTATTTCTGAATCTCGAAAGTACTTTGGAAAAGTGTACATTTCAATATCAGGTTCTATCTTTTCAATGACTTGTAGAACCTTATGGAGTGCATCAATATTAATACTTGTTCCACATATCAGGCATTTATCCATGCCAAGCCTGCGCATCTTAAGCCAAAAATAGTCAGATTTTGCTATCATTAATTTCAGTACTGAGCTGGTATCAGAGTACTTAGACCAAAAATCTCTTTTTAATTTCCATGCTGTTTCAATTCCGCAATTAAGACTACTTGCATCAGCACACATTTTTTCTTCTTCATATTTAAAAGTGGTATACTCTGTTTCATCGTTTTGCATTATCTGTTTCCGGAGTTCTACATAATTTTGGGGCCATGGTGATGGGCCGCCAATAGTCGCGTTTTCGAGTAAATGTCCTTCTAATAAATATTTTGATATGTAGTGTGTTACTCTGTCGCCCCACTGACAATCATAATCATAATCAACTTCTTCAATTACTTTAACAGATGGTACTAGACCGTTTTCTGTCAGCGAATTTATCCAATACGATAATGGCGTTGGTTTGTAATTTTTAGAATTTTCTTTCGACGAACTTAAATAGGAGCTTCTTGCTTTTTGTGGATCATCAGACTTGCCAATATATCTAATGTGGCTTTCAGCCAAAGGAGAGGAAAGGCAATAAATAAATGTAGATTTCATATGTATCACCTCTTTTGACCTGAACGTTTTAGAATTAACAATATTTTCTTAGATTGCAAAGATTGTAGCATTTCTACTTCATTTATTAGTATCTGGAATAAGAAAGCGACGATTGCGGGGTCGGACGTCCCCCGATAACTGAGTCTTTATAGAGCCTACCGCAGGCGCTCCGAAAATTTCCTGCTGTCAATCGTCACAACCGAAACTATATTTGTTTGCTTCTTAACGCTTCAACTCGTTTCTGCAAAATATACGAGGATCGATTCTCAATTGGCATAGACTCCAATTTTTCCAGATCAATCCCCAACTCTCGTGTGTTCATAACAGCAACCCGGACGGCATCATCCCAGCCGAACATTGGTACACCATCTGGCTTATCCGCAACAGATACCAGAGCTAGAATATCTGCGATACCGGCTTTTATCGCCTGCTCTGCCATCTTGATCTTCGTTGAATCCCTCAGTTCCTCCCATTTGTTGGCTTTCCCGTGTAAGCGGCAGACACTTGCTAATGCCCTGCGATAAGTAACAGGCAGGCACAGACGATTGCAAAATTCTGTTGCCATTTCAAATCCGGTCTCATCATGGCCGTGGTGTTTGGGATAAAGTGCCGGATCGGTGGCCAGTTTGCCGAGGTCGTGAAAGAAAGCGCAGAATCTGGCCCGTGGATCAGTAGTACGCTCGGCTGCCCTCTGTAGTACCTGGGTTGAGTGGGTGAACAGATCACCTTCTGGGTGATGTTCCAGCGGCCCTGCGGGAATTTGTGGCATACGGAATAATTCCGGCAGGAATTCAGTGCCTACGTTGAGCTCAATCATCCGCTCAAAGAATCGTTCCGGAGATGTCATTGCCAATGCCTTCAACATCTCGTTACTGAAACGTTCCACCGGCATCTGGCGAAATGAAGTGTGCCAAACGTTATTCATAACGAGTTTTACTGTCTCTGGTGTCATTTTCCAGCCATCAGCCTCGAAGCGAAATGCCCGGAAGATACGCAAAGGATCGCCCGTGAAGGTATGGTCGCTGCAGGCACGGAGCAACCCTGACTGTAAGTCTGCCTTGCCGTTCAGCGGATCTATATGTACCCCAGCCAGATCCATTGCCATAGCGTTAACTGTAAAATCCCGGAGGCGGAGATCCTCATTTAGCTTAGCCATACTATCGATGCTGGTAACTTCAATTTTACCGTACGAATGATGATACTTGAAATAGATATTGGCTGAACTGGTTGCCTCAACAAGACGGAATCCCATTGTAAGAAATGCTGCCTCGGGAAGGTCGGTAACCAGATCAATATCCTGGCTATCCTTGCCGAGCATGAAATCCCGCACCGTGCCGCCAACAATGGCAATGCGGTCATGATATTTTTCAGGAAAATGGTTTTTGACGAATAAAATCTCTGCAGTCACATTGGTTCCCACGCTACATGCAACATTTCTCTGAACAAATCATCCAGCGCCTCAATATCGGATTTCGGGGATTCCAGATCATTAGCTATGCTTGAAAAGTGTTCGATCTGTTTGTCCAAAAACTCATTGATAACCTCGATCCGAGGTTCCATATCCAACTCGCCTCCGGCCATCTTTCGTTGCAACAGACTATCAATTTCATTCTGTAATGATGGTAATAGATCTGCGTCCCGATAGAGTCGGTCAAACTCTGTCGGCGGCATGCTGTTGTGTCGCTCAATCCAAAGACAGGCCAGAACAGGGCGCAGAACGTAGAAGTATTTCTTCACCCGCACCGTATCAGCTTTCAGATATTCGCGTAAGTTACCCTTTGCCATATGGAGGTAATGGTGCATACAACGTCTGGGAGAAAAGCCACTTGCCACAAACTGGCGCATCTTTTCGGCCAGACCGAAGCGATCCTGATAGACGGTTGGAGAACCAAGCCATTCCAGGAGTGGTGGATTGTTCTTTTGCAGAAGCCCCAGAGCCTTGCGCAGGTCCCACCCACTGATGTCGAGGTCATCATTTATGGGAACTTCAATTACATCGCGCTTTTCGCGGATCGAGAGATACCACTCCGGCGGGTGGATGTAGATAAACCGGACATCAAAGTCACTATTCCGTGAGGCAAAACCCCACGCCCGGCTGCCGGATTCAACTGCGTAGAGAACACGGACTTTGTGGTCGCGTTCGATTTTTTTCATTGCTTCTGGGATATATTCATTTATGTACGGTAAATCCATCAATGATCCGTTTTCCAGAACTATCCTACGCCCTTCAAACTCATGATTTGGATCTTTGTCAGCCTTCACATAATATACACGACTATCTGAACCAAGTTCAGCCTTCAGCCTGATTGCAAGCTGTTCTCCTCTCAGATGAAAATTTTTCCAATTAATACATCGATAATCACCGGCGCAAGCAGTTCTCTCATCGCAAACAAACACCTCATTCTCAAGTTCTATTGCCCATGATCCAAAATCAGAAATTAGCTGATCAGAAATAGATTTATGCCCACTCC
>CAIYZD010000578.1 GCA_903930585.1 uncultured Geobacteraceae bacterium
CCAGTTGACACTACCACTACTTGAGATATCAATGTCCTATGGTATGTCCTTTCGTGAACGACTTGAGAAACAGTTTGAGGAGATCGTAAACAAGCGTTTGCAAGAATCTCACAAAATGGAGGCTGTCGGGACCTTTGCCACTGGTGTTGCCCATGAATTCAATAATATTCTCTGCTCTATTATAGGATTTTCTGAATTGGCAGGGGACACACTCCCCGTTGGTTCAGCTGAGAAACAGGCTGTTGATCAGGTACTTATTGCCAGTATTCGCGCACGGGATCTTGTAAAAAGAATGTTGTTGTTTGCCCGTAAAAACAATAACAAGCCTGCTGAACCGGTAGATGCCGTAGTGGAAATTCAGGACGCGTTGGCACTTGTTGCCGTTCAAGAGAAACAGATAAAAATCAATTTGAGTATAGGAATATCGCCGGCAATGATTACGGCCGATTCGGGCCTGATTCAGCAGATCATAATGAACCTGTACATCAACGCAGCAGACGCAATGGACCACCAGGGTGAAATTACCGTTAAACTTGACAGTACCACTTCCGAAGAGTACATGATTAATGTGGGTGAATCCGGCATTTGCATCACCGTGTCGGATCACGGCTGTGGTATGTCTCCCGAGATACAAGAGCAGATATTCAACCCGTTTTTTACCACCAAAGATCCAGGCAAAGGCACGGGACTCGGCCTTTCCGTCGTATACAATATGGTCAGGGAACTGGGCGGGCATATTGCGGTTGAAAGCAGGACCTTTGGAGAAAAACGTGGTACCGATTTCAGAATAATTTTGCCGTTTGCCGACAGGGGACAGTCCGGCAAGAGTTGCCAGGGACACTGCTCACTTTCGAAACCCCCGAAACTGGCTGGAGCGTAAACAATGGCACACATACTCGTGATAGACGACGATACTCAGATCAGACTGATGATTACGTTAGCGCTTGAGCGTGATGGTCACAAGGTAACAGCAGCCGGTGATGGCGAGGAAGGGCTGCAATTGTTTTTGGACGATCCGCCGGATCTGGTTATCACGGATATCATAATGCCTCGCGCCGAGGGGTTGGAAGTAATCAAGAAAATGATGCAGGTGGTTGATGACATCCCGATTGTTGCAATGTCGGGTGGTGGATGCAGTACAACCTCGGGGGATCTCCTGCCACTTGCCAAACTGATGGGAGCCAGGGCAACGCTTACAAAGCCCTTTACGCGGGCAGAACTTATGCAAGCCCTGATTACAGCCACCGGAGAGGGGGGTGTATGAATAATGATGTGCTGGATAAAATATTTCTTAAAAAGTTGACCATACTCTACGTCGAGGATGAGGAGACCACGGCTGAGCTGACAGCTCAAGCACTGTCCTGTCACTGTACTACGCTGATTACGGCAAGAAATGGCGCGGAAGGGGTGGAGAAGTATACTGCACACCTCCCCGACATTGTTATCACTGACATTGCCATGCCGGTAATGGACGGTCTGACCATGGCCGCTGATATACGCGCACTGGACAGGTCTGTCCCGATAATAGTTCTGACAGCATTTGAAAGTACGGACTACCTGAAACGTATGATTGACATAGGCATCGACAGATATATCGCAAAACCGGTCATTCCAGGCCAACTGCTCAGTAGTCTGCTTTTCTGTACCCACCGTATACGGCTTGAACGACAGCTGGAAATGAGTGAAAGACAGTTGCGATCGATAACGGACTCTACTACTGATGCCATTATTATGATTGATACAACTGGCTTGATCACATTCTGGAACCCCTCAGCCACTACTATTTTGGGCTACACACTACAGGAGTCGCTCGGAAAAAATATTCATGAACTCTTGGCGCCACCCCGATATCATGCTGACCATACGGCCGCTTTTGAGCAATTCCAGCTGACTGGCCATGGAAACGCGATAAATAGAACTGTTGAACTGAATGCCATACGAAAAGATGGGCAGGAAATCGTCGTTGAGCTCTCCTTGTCCGCTCATCAACAGGGGCAGGAATGGCACGCCATAGGGATACTGCGCGACATAACCGCGCGTAAACAGATGGAACAGGAGAACCGGAAACGCAGTGAAGAGCAGCGGGTCATCCTTGGAAATGCCGGTATTGGCATCTCTCTGGTGCAAAACAGAACAGTAAAATGGGTCAACACAACCTTTTGTGAAATATTTGGATACAGTGCAGGAGAAATGACCGATGCAAGCCCGGAGTGATTTACCCATCGCAGGATGAGTATGACCAGTTCACGCTCGATGCCTATTCCGTTCTGGTAAAAGGTGAAACGGCCGTCAGAGACCTGCACTTAAAACGGCATGACGGCACTCTTTTTCCGGCACGAGTTATCGTTAAGGCTCTTGACCCAGCTGCCCCGCATGAAAGTAGTATCTGGATATTTGACGATATGACCGCCCAAAAGAAGCTGGAGGATAAACTTCAGGAAAGTCACAAGTTACTTGAAACCAGCAAGCTGCAACAACCCGTGATTAATAAGAACCCCGACACAGTGGCTGCCTGGTGGCTGTGCCTTTGTCCGCCTTCCTAACTTTCCTGGACCTGCATCGTCCGGCCGTTTCTTACCACGGTCGTTTCTCTCCATGCTGACTGACGATCTTTACCGATCTCCATAC
>CAIYZD010000579.1 GCA_903930585.1 uncultured Geobacteraceae bacterium
TTCCTCCTGTCGTTTCCCTTAGGGGCTTCCTCAGGAGGAAATGTCGCAAAATACGCAGGAACGGCATAGCCTTTTATAGTCACACCGGCAGAGCCGGTGGTTTACTGAACAGCAGAATCAATTCATGAGCATCTCGTTCTCTTTTGTGCCGACATGGCTGCAGGCATTTCCAGGGGTGGATCTGGAAATGCCACTGTTCCTGTCCAATAATTTCAAAGGGAATGCGCCGTCCAATGGCGGAGGAAATGAAGGAACTTCAACTTGGAAGATCGGATTGACTGCAAAGGCGTATGCCCGTCATCAGTTCGACCTTGCCTATACCGGCTATGACCAGAAGATCGAGGATCTGCCCGGCTCAACTTACGGTTCACGTGTTCTCGGTGCACCCTATAAGGACAAGGGATGGCTGTCATTCACCTATCAGGTTACATTTTAAATCAGGTTGGTTGGAGACAAATGTGAAACATACGTCTATGCTGTTTATTTACCTAGTGTCCCTGATATCATTGTTATTCACCGGAGCTGCTAAAGCCGGAGTCAGTGCGTCGGAGGCTCGCAAGCTCGGGACAGAGCTGACACCCCTAGGTGCGGAGAAAGATGGTAACCATGACAGAACCATACCTGCTTACAGCGGTGGTCTGCCAGCAAATACTGCACCACCCGGCTTTTTGAAAGGATCGGGCCGTTGGTTGGATCCCTTCCCGAGCGAGAAACCGTTATTCAGAATTACCTCCAAAAACATGGGTATGTATGCCGACAACCTCAGTGAAACAAGTAAAGAGCTGCTTCGTCGCCACCCCACGTATTATATGGATGTTTATCCCAGTCACCGCACTGTCGCCTATCCGGCATGGGTACGTGACAACACTCTGAAAAATGCGACCAGAGCATACCTCGTTAAGGATGGCCTGGCACTTGAGGGAGCATTTGGCGGCATCCCTTTCCCCATCCCCAAAAACGGCAATGAAGTAATGTGGAATCATATGCTCGTCTATAATGGCTACCCTGCCGAATATCGGGGGCGGAACTGGTATGTTGACAGCAGGGGCAAAGCTGTCAATTCTGGAGACCTGCGTTGTTCTCTGCAGAGCTACTATTACAATCCCGCATGGAATGCAGCTGAGCTGAAGAAAAACGGCAATGCCTTTTTTGAAGCGGCCTATAATTTTACCGCCCCACCCAATGCAGCTGGTAATGCTGCCTATTCTGTAGATACACTGGATCCGGTACAGCAATCACGCCGGGCATGGAGTTACTCGGCCGCCTCCCGCCGGACCCGTATTTCCCCCGACCTTACCTACGACACTCCGATTGCCTCGCAGGGGGGCATTACCAGCTACGATGAAGGATACCTGTTTCTGGGTAAACTTGACCTGTTTGACTACAAACTGGTTGGCAAACGGGAGATGTTCATTCCCTATAACAACTACAAGATGGTGTTCCAGTCCTCTTCTGTGCAGCTGGTTTCTCCCAAACATGTCAATCCGGATCTGGTACGCTGGGAATTGCACCGTGTCTGGGTGGTTGAAGCAACACTTAAACAGGGTAAACATCATTCGTTGAGTAAGAGGATCTTTTACTTTGATGAGGACTGGAGCGGTGCCGGAATGAGCGACGCTTATAGTCGCGGCGGACAGTTGACTAAAGGGATCTTTCTCGGCGCGACCCCCCTTTATGACCAGCAGGTTCCAATGGCCAGATGCTACTGGGCTTATGATCTCATCAGTAATATCTATACCGTAATTCAGCACTTTGGTGATCCAGGTATGGGATATTTTTTAAAGCCGGAGGGATTCCCGGGTAAGACCTTTTCACCTGATTCGTTGCCGAACCGGAGCAGGTAAAAATTATGCTAATACATTTATTATCGTTATGGAGTCGTTTGAGCCTGTTTGCCCGATTGTTGCTGGCGACGCTCTTTTGTCTGCTTGCAATGTTGTTAGGTCTCGCCTATCAAACCGCCCATTACACAGCTACCAATGTCCTAATTGACATGGCTAATGAACACCGACAGAACCTGGATATGTTGGCGTTTGCGGTTGTGCCAGCTCTGGTTGCCGATGCAGCAAGCCACGATGCAGATTCCGCGCGACTGAAGAGCGTCCTTGAAAACTTTCAGCAAAGCACGACAATGACTCATGTCGGGTTCCGTGACACTTCGGATGCCGTAATTTTCAGCCGCGATACGCCGATTTTACTTACTGCCCCTCTTTGGTTTTCCCGTTGGTGCGGTCTGGAGGACATAAAGGCTAACCGGGCCGTTGTGATTGAAGGTCAATATTTCGGAGTTATCACGCTCAGCATATCACCGGTAAATGCGATCAATCGGGCATGGGGTCACTGTCTTGATTATGTCGTGATTCTCCTCCTTACCTTTGGGCTGATGTTGCTCAGTGTCTGGTGGTTTCTTCGTCAAGGATTGCTCCCTTTAAACGCCTTGGTATCAGCCAGTGAGGCATTGGGACGGGGTGATTTATCGGCTCGACTTGACGTGCGCGGAAGCCCTGAGCTGCAAACCGTCATAGAAGGCTTCAACAGGATGGCATCATGCATTGAAATGGAGCATCAAGAAACTATTAGTCTCTCTCAACGGCTCCAATTGGCGACTTCGTCTGCACAATTAGGCGTTTGGGACTGGAATGTGCGTGATAATCAGATGGTTTGGAACAGTCGGATGTTTGAACTGTATGGCATTACAACGGATACTTTTTCAAATAATATTGATGCCTGGATGAGCGGATTGCATCCTGGAGATAAAGAGGCAGCAATAGCCGAATGCCAAGCAGCACTAAACGGCGAAAAGGCCTTTGATACCATATTCCGTGTGCAACACTCGGATGGAACAATAAAATTTCTAAGAGCCAATGGCCTGGTGATTCACGGAGCAGACGGCTTAGTGGACCCTTTAGTCAA
>CAIYZD010000580.1 GCA_903930585.1 uncultured Geobacteraceae bacterium
AATTTCGTCGGAGGTGAACATTGCGCGGTGGATATCGTTGGAGCGCCGATTAAGACAGTAGGCGCAGTCATAAATGCAGGCATTGGTGAGAAGGATTTTCAGCAATGAAATGCAGCGGCCATCGGCAGTCCAGGTATGGCAGACACCGCTGACTGACGTGCTGCCGAGAACCCCCGCTCTGCCGGCACGATTGCTGCCACTGGAAGAGCAGGAGACGTCATATTTAGCGCTGTCTGCCAGGATTTCCAGGCGCTGTTCAAGGGGAAGAGTGATCATGAGGGAGAGGGTAACACAGATGCATGACAGAATATGTCATAGGGGTCTACGACATGAAAATGTGATTTCTTGACAGAACTCTTTTTTTGCCCTATTATCTGCATGCATTATAAGCATGCAGATAATAGGGGGCGGTTATGAATACACTGGTAGACTTGGAACGGAAGCGTGAAAACCTTTATAAGCAGCTTCAAGAGACCGGAGACTTTAGAAGGGGGATAATTTCTGTAACATATCGCAAGTGTGGTAAGAAAAATTGTGCATGTGCCAAGGAAGGCCATCCTGGGCACGGTCCACAGCATTTATGGAACACTACCATTAAAGGGAGAAGCTACGCAAAAAGCTTAAAGCTCGGGCCAGAGATGGAAAAATATTTGGAGGAAATAGCCAACCACCAACGTTTTATGAGACTGTGTGATGAACTTGTTGAGGTAAATGAGCAGATATGCACACTGCGGCCTGTTGCAGAGATTGATGATGACAACGAACTGGTAGCCCTCAAAAAAAAATTGCAGCAGCAATTCATGGAGAAGTACAAAAAGAAATAGATCGCGTTGTCGACCAATATGGCAAAGAGAAGAGGGCAAACGGTAGCTTTGACCTTGAAGCATTTGAATTCAGCATTCGTTCCGGTATGCACGGTGTCGGTAGCAAACTGCTTGAAGCGCTGATAAACTCTGACGGTGGTTACCGTGGTGCAGCTATTACCTGTGAAAACGGTCATACTGCGGCATTCGTGGACTATCGAGAGAAAGAGCTGCTCACCGTTGTTGGTGAAGTGACGGTCAGGCGCGCGTACTATCACGACAGAGAATGCCACGTTGGTTTCTGTCCAAAAGATGACGAACTTGATATTGTTGCAACTGGTTACAGTCCCGGAGTTCGCCGGTTGATGAGCAGAGTGGGCGCTATGCGCCCCTTTGGCCTTGGGCATAATGATTTGTACGAGCTTGCAGATATCCGGGTTACCACCAAGGAAGTTGAGCGTCAGTCCCACATAGTTGGTGGTCAGATAGAACAGTTTCATCAGTCAGAGGTCGCTTTGTCTGAAAAAGTTATTCCGATCAAAGCAATTCCACGCATGTATGTCAGCATGGATGGCACCGGAGTGCCGGTGGTAAAGAAGGAAACCGCCGACAGGCGAGGTAAAGATGGTGGTCAGGCAAAAACCAGAGAAGCCAAGCTGGGTTGTATATTTACTCAGGTCGGCGTTGACAAAGAGGGACGACCAATACGCGATGAACAGTCTACCAGTTACATCGGGGCAATAGAGACAGCGGATGATTTTGCCGTACGACTCTATAACGAGGCAAAACGACGTGGGATAAACAGTGCCAGTGAGGCCTGTGTTATCGGTGATGGTGCTCTCTGGATATGGAATATCGCCGATGAACAGTTTCATGGTGCCTGCCAGATTGTCGATCTGTACCATGCGCGGGAACACTACTGGAATGTTGCCAAGGATTGCTTCAAGAGCAAAGAGGAGCAAAGCAAATGGGCGGAAGGTCGACGCCTGGAACTCAATGACGGCAATGTAGAAGCGGTCATCAAAGCGATTGAAGCTCTGGCATATATGCCTGGATATGACAAGGAACTATGCGAAAGAGAGATCGGCTACTTTGAGAAAAACAAGGAGCGCATGAGGTATGCTGACTTCAAGAAGCGGGGTTTGTTTGTTGGTTCCGGAGTAATGGAAGCAGGTTGCCGTACTGTAGTTGGTCAGAGACTGAAGCAATCAGGGATGCACTGGACAGTCAACGGTGCCAATAGTATTATCGCATTGCGATGTAATCTGCTGAGTAATCGATGGGAAGACTTCTGGGAATATCGGGCGGCAGCGTGAAAGAAGACCCATAGATATGTCGCACACCCCTCCCCGAAGAGCGCGCTTGACCTGAATCGGCCATCAGTAGTATATGGTTAGGTTCAGAATACGTGATAAAGGATCATTGAATGTCTAAAGAACTTGCCAAAGGGTACGAACCCCATGATGTTGAAAAAAGATGGTATGCCGAGTGGGAAGCCAAGGGGTACTTTCATGCTGCCGCAACCTCGGATAAAAAACCGTACTCCATCGTAATCCCTCCCCCGAACGTCACCGGCGCCCTGCACATGGGGCATGCCCTCAACAATACCCTTCAGGATATCCTCTGCCGATGGAAACGGATGCAGGGGTATAACGTACTCTGGATGCCGGGCACGGACCATGCCGGTATCGCCACCCAGAACGTGGTCGAGCGCCAATTGGCTGCGGAAAGCAAGGATCGGCACGACCTGGGGCGTGATGCCTTCATCGAGCGGGTCTGGAAGTGGAAAGCTGAGTCCGGCGGCCAGATTATCGGCCAGCTGAAACGTCTCGGCGCGTCGTGCGACTGGGAACGCGAGCGCTTTACCATGGATGAAGGGTTGTCCAAAGCGGTGCGGACCGTTTTTGTCAAATTGTACGAGGATGGCCTGATCTATCGCGACAACCGCTTGATCAACTGGTGCCCCCGCTGCCATACCGCCCTGTCCGATATCGAAGTCGAGCATGAAGATCACAAGGGGCATCTCTGGCATATCCGCTATCCGGTAGTCGGCGAACCGGGACGCTTTGTAACGGTAGCGACGACCCGACCGGAAACCATGCTGGGAGATACTGCCGTGGCGGTGCATCCGGAAGACGAGCGCTACAGCGACCTGGTGGGCAAGAAGGTGCTGCTGCCGCTCCTCAATCGGGAAATCCCGGTTGTTGCCGATGATTACGTGGATCGCGAGTTCGGCACCGGCGTGGTCAAAATCACCCCGGCCCACGACTTCAACGACTTCGAAGTCGGACTGCGCCACAGCCTGGACAGGATCAACGTGCTGGACGAATCCGGCATTGTCAATGCGGCCGGTCATCAGTACGAGGGTATGGAACGTTTCGCCGCCCGCACCCGCATCGTTGCCGACCTGGAAGCCGAAGGACGGCTGGAAAAAACGGATGACCATCCGATGTCGGTAGGGGGGTGTTACCGCTGCAAGACCGTGGTGGAGCCGTACCTCTCCCTGCAGTGGTATGTGAAAGTTGCGCCGCTGGCCGAACGGGCGCTGGATGCCGTAAAAACCGGCAAAACCCGCATCCTGCCGAAACAGTGGGAAAACACCTATTACGACTGGATGGAAAACATCCGCGACTGGTGCATCTCGCGCCAGATCTGGTGGGGGCACCGCATCCCGGCCTGGTTCTGCGATCACTGTGACGGCGTGACCGTGGCGATGGAAGCACCGGCCAAATGCAGCAAATGCGGCAGCGACGAGATCCGTCAGGAGACCGACGTGCTGGATACCTGGTTCTCGTCGGCCCTCTGGCCCTTCTCCACCATGGGGTGGCCCGATCAGACCGCCGAACTGAAAACCTTCTATCCGACCGCCTGCCTCGTGACCGGTTTCGACATTCTCTTTTTCTGGGTGGCCCGCATGATGATGATGGGGCTGCACTTCATGGACGAAGTGCCGTTCACGGATGTCTACATCCACGCTCTTGTGCGCGATGCCCAGGGGCATAAGATGTCAAAGTCGAAAGGGAACGTGATCGACCCGCTGACGGTCATCGACCAGTACGGCACCGATGCCTTCCGCTTCACCCTGGCCGCCTTTGCCGCCCAGGGACGCGACATCAAACTGGCCGAAGAGCGCATCGCCGGATACCGCAACTTCTGCAACAAGGTCTGGAATGCGGCCCGTTTTACCCTGATGAACCTGGAAGGATTTAATCCGGACGGCATCTGCCTGGACACGCGGGAACTTTCCCAGGGGGACAAGTGGATCCTGCACCGCCTGAACGAGACCGCCCGGATTGTTGATGAAACCTTGACCGGCTACCGTTATAACGAAAGCGCCATGGCGCTTTACCAGTTCACCTGGAGCGAATTCTGCGACTGGTATCTGGAGCTGTCCAAACAGGATATTTATAACGGCACGCCGGAACGCAAACAGGCCGTCCAGTACGTGCTCTGGTACACGTTGGAAAACCTGCTCCGCCTGCTGCACCCGTTCATGCCGTTCATCACCGAAGAGATATGGCAGGCGCTACCGGGAACAAAAACGACCCCGACCATCATGCAGGCCACCTACCCTGCGCCCTGTGACGCCTGCTCCTTCCCGCAGGATGCAGCCGACATGGAACGGGTCATGGCGGTTATCGGTGGAATCCGCAATATACGCGGTGAGATGGAAGTACCGCCGTCGAAACAGATTGCGGTTATCCTCTCCTGCGATAACGAAACCACGGAACGCCTGATGAAGCACAATGAGAGTGCCATCGTCAGCCTGGCCAGGGTTTCCGACCTTGCCATCGGCTTCGGTATCGAAAAGCCGGAAGACGCTTCAATCCAGGTTGCCAATGATGTGCAGATCTATGTACCGCTCAAGGGGTTGGTTGATGTGGCCGCCGAGGAGGAGCGCCTGTTGAAGGAGATCGGCAAGATCGAAAAAGAGATTGAGATGTTCTCCAAAAAGCTGGAGAGCCCCGCTTTCGTCGATCGCGCCCCGGCCGAGATCGTCGCCAAGGAGCGTCAGAAACTGGCGGATGTTTCCGCCAAAAAACTGGTTCTGGAAGCGAGTCTGGATAAAATAAGGAAACTGAAGTAGGTACCCCATGGAGCAGTTCCAGAACGTCGCCATATTCGCCAAAGTTCATGACCCGAGTTGCCTTGGTATCGCCGGCCAGCTGATACAATGGCTGCGGGATATGGGGTGCGTCCCCCTGCTGGAACCGCAGCTGGCTCGCCATCTCAACTATCCGAAGGTGCTGACCGAGGGAGAAATTCGTGACCAGGCCGAACTGGTGGTGGTGCTGGGGGGGGATGGCACACTTATCTCTGCGGCGCGGCTCTTCAGCGGCAAGGACGTGCCGATCCTGGGGGTCAACCTGGGAAGCCTCGGTTTTCTGACGGAGATCACCGTTGAGGAGCTGTATACCCGCCTGGAGAAGTGTCTGGAGGGGAACCCGCGCGTCTCGGAGCGGATGATGCTGGAAGTGATACTGCACCGGGAGGGAAGGGAAATTGAAAAATGTCACGTGCTCAATGACGTGGTTATCAACAAAGGAGCTCTGGCGCGGATTGTGGACCTGGAAACCAAGGTCAACCGCCACTTTCTGACTACCTACAAGGCCGACGGCCTGATCGTATCGACTCCCACCGGTTCCACCGGCTATTCCCTCTCCGCGGGCGGCCCGATCATCCATCCGCTGATGAGTTGCATCGTCATCACCCCGATCTGCCCGCATACACTGACGCACCGTCCGATCGTCGTCACCGATGAATCAATCATCTCGATCACCGTCACATCTTCCTTTGACGAGAAAGTGTACCTGACGCTCGATGGCCAGGTCGGGTTCGAATTGCAGGAGGGTGACTCGGTCGAGGTACGTAAGGCGCTGAAAACAACGTCACTGGTCATGTCGCGCAGTCGTGATTATTTCGAGATTTTGCGAACCAAACTGAAATGGGGAGAACGCTGATAGCGCATGTTAACCGACCTCACCATTAAAAATGTCGCCATTATCGACACGTTGCACATTTCTTTCAAACCGGGTCTCACCGTGCTGACCGGCGAGACCGGAGCAGGAAAGTCGATCATCATCGATGCGGTCGGCCTGATCATGGGGAACCGGGCATCAAGCGACCTGATCCGTTCCGGTGAAGAAGAAGCGGTCGTCGAGGCGCTGTTTACCATTTCTTCCCTGCCGGAGATCAGACAGCAACTGGCGGATGCCGGTTTCGACGCTGAAGATGAGCTGCTGATAAAGCGTTCCCTGTCGCGCACCGGCAAGAACAAGATCTTCATCAACGGCAGCATGGCAACTCTGGCCCTGTTGACCGACATTGCGCCCCGCCTCATCAACATCTACGGACAGCACGATTCCCAAACCCTGCTTAAACCGGAAAATCACCTCCGTCTGCTGGATGCATTTGCCGGACTCGAAGAAAAGCGGAGCGTTTTTTCCCTCCTGTTTCAGCGTCTCAGCACGCTCCGCGAGACTATTGCCGGTCTGGACAACGCGGAGCGTGATGCCGCGCGCCGCGTGGACCTGCTTTCCTACCAGTCACAGGAAATTGCCCGGGCGGAACTGAAGATCGGGGAAGAAGAACAGCTGGAAGAACAGCGCCGGCTACTGGCTAACGCGGAAAAACTGGCCTGTGGCAGCAGCGATGCGTTTGAGCGTCTGTATGGCGGCGACGGCGCAATCCTGGGGCAGTTGCGGCGTATTGCCGGTTCGATTTCGGCTTTGTCGGTGATCGATTCATCTCTTCAGGACACCGCAACGTCCATGGAAAGCGCCTTTTTACAGCTGGAAGACGCTTCAATGACCCTGCGGGACTACTCTTCCCGGATAGAGGCCGATCCGGCCACCTTGCAGAGTATTGATGACCGCCTTGACCTGATCGGTCGCCTGAAAAAAAAATACGCACCCGCCATTGAAGAGATCCTGGCGTTCAAAACAACTATTGACGAAGAGCTGGAGCAACTGCTCGGACTGGAACATAGCCGGCAGGATCTGGAGGCAGAGCGTGACCGGTTAGAAACGGAGCTGAAACAACGGGGCGCCGAGCTCAGCACGTCCCGCTCACGCGCAGCCATACAGCTGAAGCAGGTTCTGGAGGCGGAGGCACACCAACTGGCGATGAAAGGGGCCATTATTGAACCGGCGCTGGATGCGCTGGCAGAGCCTCGCGCAAACGGCTTTGAACGGGTCGAGTTCCTCTTTTCACCCAATCCGGGGGAAATCCCGCGTCCGCTGGCAAAAATCGCCTCCGGCGGCGAACTGTCCCGGCTGATGCTGGCTATCAAACAGGTATTGCCCGACAACGACGTCCCGACCCTGGTCTTCGACGAGGTTGACACCGGTATTGGGGGGGCAACGTCGGAACTGGTCGGAAAGAAACTGAAAAATGTTGCCGCCCGGCAACAGGTACTCTGCATTACCCATCTGCCGCAGGTGGCGGTTTTTGCCGATCAGCAACTGCGCGTGGAAAAACTGATCACCGATGGACGGACAGCCACCCGGATCATTGAGCTCGACCAGCATGAGCGTACCCGCGAAGTGGCGCGCATGCTGGCCGGCACGACCGTCACCGATTCCGCCCTGAAACACGCCGCCGAAATGTTGGCGGCACGCCGATAACGTTATACCGCAACTCGCCACGCTCTCAAAAACGAAAACCATCATAAATTTACACCTTCGTCCGTCAGTCCACACAATATGAACAGAGAGGCTCCCATGCCAGATGTCGAACAGTTTTCGTACCCGCGTAACACCTCTATCAGGGAGTTTCTCGATGCAACGCGGAACACCCCGGATTCAACAGCCTTACTGTCACCCGGACATCCCTCTCTTTCGTATCGCGACTTAAACCGACAGATTGACTTCATGCGCCTTTTTCTCAATGACCACGGCATCGGCAGAAACGACCGGGTCGCCGTGGTCCTGCCAAACGGGCCGGAAATGGCGCTCGCTTTTATGGGAGTTGCTGCCGTGGCAACCTGTGCGCCGCTCAATCCGGCCTACCGGGAACAGGAATTTGATTTTTACCTCGGCGACATCAATGCCAAGGCCCTTATTATTCCTTCAAATAGCGAATCTCCCGCCGTAACGGTTGCCAGGGCACGCAACATACCGGTTATCGAATTGACTCCGGAGCAGGGGGCAGCCGCAGGGGTTTTCCGGCTTGATTATTTTGGAAGTCCGATACCGGCCGTCTCACAGGGTGGCTATTCCGGATCCCAGGATACCGCTCTCATTCTTCACACATCCGGAACCACGGCCCGCCCCAAAATCGTATCTCTGTCACAAAACAATATACTCTGCTCCGCCAGAAATGTCGGCCAGGCGCTGCAACTGACTCCACGGGACCGCTGTCTTAACATCATGCCGCTGTTTCATATCCACGGGCTGATTGCCGCCCTGCTCGCGTCACTCAATGCCGGGGGAAGCCTGGTCTGCACACAGGGATATTCCCGTAAAACTTTTCCGGATTGGCTGACTGAATTTCAGCCGACCTGGTATACCGCAGTTCCCACCATCCACCAGTCAATCGTGGAATACGCGGTACAACATCCCTTACCGGGACAAAAACTATCACTCCGCTTGGTCCGCTCTTCATCATCTCCCCTGCCGCCGACCGTTATGGACTCGCTGGAGAAGCTATTCCAGGTGCCGGTAATCGAGGCATACGGCATGACCGAAGCGGCACACCAGATAGCCAGCAATCCACTCCCTCCACGGGTACGCAAGCCCGGCTCTGTCGGGCTGAATGCCGGACCGGACGTTTCCATCATGAATGAAAGCGGCGAGTTGCTCTCCTGCGGCGAAACCGGAGAAATCGTTATTCGTGGTGAAAATGTCCTGGCCGGGTACGAGAACAATCCCGGCGCCAACGAGAAGGCTTTTACCCACGGCTGGTTCAGAACGGGAGATCAGGGACACTTGGACGAAGACGGCTATCTCTTCATTTCAGGGCGTCTGAAAGAGATCATCAATCGCGGCGGCCAGAAGATTTCACCACGGGAAATCGATGAAGCGCTCCTGAGCCATCCCGGTGTACTGCAGGCGGTTGCTTTTGGCACCGTACATCGCCACCTGGGTGAAGCGGTCTGTGCCGCTGTTGTGCCGGTCAAAGAGAGAGGCGTTTCAGAAAGTGAATTGCGCCGGCATGTTGCCCAATGCCTGGCTCCGTACAAGGTTCCCCAGCAGATAGTATTTGTCGATGAGATCCCAAAAGGGGCAACGGGCAAGATCCAGAGGATCGGGCTGGCCGAAAAACTGCTGCACCTGCTGGAACCTCCGTACGTAGCACCCGCTACCGCCGGTCAGACGGCAGTCGCACTCATATGGCAGGAGGTCCTCGGCCTAGAGAGGATAGGTCTGCATGACAACTTCTTCGCAATCGGCGGAGACTCTCTGATGACAACGCAGGTTATTGCCCGTATCAGCACGGAAACCGGATTCGACCTCCCCCTGGATACCCTGTTTATTCACCCCACACTCGAAGAATTTTCACGGGTTGTTGAACGCAGCACGTCTGACTATGAGGAACTGGACCGACTACTGTCCGAAATCGAAGGACTCTCCGAAAGTGACGTACAGAAACGCCTTAAGGAGAGCTGACCACGATGCCGACTCTGCATGACCGCATACAGCAGCTTTCGGACGAGAAGCGCACGCTTCTCGAAAAAACTGTTCTGAAAAAGGGATTGCATATTGCCGTTTCGGAAACGGTCATCCCCAGAAAAAAAGCGGGTGCGGCGCCGCTCTCTTTCGGACAGGAACGCCTCTGGATTCTGGACCGGATGGAACCCGGCACCCCTGTCTACATCCGTCCGCTCGGCATGCGATTTCACGGCGCACTTCAGGTAGAAGCCCTCGCCGGGAGTCTGAACGACATTATCGCCCGCCACGAAGCACTACGGACCAACTTCACGCAAACAGACGGCCTGCCATTGCAGATCGTCCATCCCCTCTGGCATCTGGATCTGCCGCTTTTCGACCTCAGTTCGTCAACGGAAGTAAGCCGCCTGGAAGAAACACAACGCATTACGACTGAACTGGTTCTACGCAGCTTCGATCTGGCTCACGACAGGCTGGTTCGTGCGTCATTGCTTCGTCTCGCAGAAGATGAACACCTTCTGCTCATGGCCTTTCATCACATTATCTTTGATGACTTGTCGGCCGGGGTTTTCCTGCGCGAATTGCAGCATTTCTATGAAGCGCGCAGAACCGGAATTCCTCCATCCCTTCCCGAACCTGCAGTCCAGTACGCCGACTTTTCCGTGTGGCAAAGAAACCATTTTTCCGGTTCGATCATGGAAAAGGGGCTCGATTACTGGCAAAGCATACTGAAGGACGTTCCGCCGATTCTGGAGCTTCCCGTAACCCGCTCCCGGCCACTACCCCATCCCGAACGGGGCGCAAGACAGCAGCTGACAATTGGGCCATCCCTGACAGCGAGACTGAGGGAAACGGGACGACAGGAAGGCGCCTCCCTGTTCATGATGCTGCTGACCCTGTTCGCAACGCTGCTGTACCGCTATTCCGGGCAGGAGCATTTTATCATCGGAGCGCCGGTGGCGAACCGGACCAGAAAGGAAACCGAAGGGCTGATCGGTTTTTTTGTCAACACCCTTCCCCTTGGCATTGATCTATCGGGTGAACCCTCGTTTCGTGAACTCCTTCGAAGGGTTCGGGATACGGCAATCGAGGCATATGCCCACCAGAATATCCCTTTAGAACGGATTGTAGAGCAGCTGAATCCGGAACGTGATCCGGACCATACGCCATTATTTCAGGTACTGTTCGTCATGCAGGGGGCAGTCCTTCCGGAAACTTCTTTTTCTGGGCTCGAACTGCAATTGGTAGAGATTGATAATGGAACGGCAAAATTTGATCTTACACTTAACCTTGAGGAGTCCGGCAATGGGCTCAAAGGATGGATCGAGTATAAAGAGGAGCTGTTCGACAGAGACACCATCGAGAGGATGAGCGGTCATTTACTGATTCTGCTCGAAGCGGCTGTCGGCAATCCGGATGAATGCATTTCCAGGCTGTCGATTTTGACAGGAGACGAGCGGCACAGGTTGTTGGTGGAGTGGAACGAGTCAGGAACGGACTATCCAAAAGACAAGTGCATCCACACACTGTTTGAGGAGCAGGCAGAACGCACTCCCGAAGCGGTTGCAGTTGTATTCGAAGACCAACAGTTGACCTACCGGGAGTTGAACTTGCGGGCAAATCAGCTGGCCCATTACCTGATAAGACAGGGTGTGGAACCTGAGACGATTGTCGGTGTCTGCTGTGAACGTTCCATTGAAATGGTGGTGGGGCTTCTGGGCATTCTAAAGGCAGGAGGCGCGTACCTCCCCCTGGACCAGAACTTTCCAAATGACCGCCTGGCTTATATGCTTGAAGATTCAAAAACGCCGATCCTGATAACCCAGGAGGCTCTCCTGGATAGGCTTCCGGAGAGTGCCACAGAAGTAATATGCCTTGACAGGGATTGCGAGACAATCGCATCTTTCTCGCCGAAAGCGCTCTGCAATGGAATCTCCTCGACAAAACCGCAGCCTCATAATCTGGCATATATGATGTACACATCAGGTTCAACAGGGAAGCCTAAAGGAGTTCTGGTTTCGCATTCCTCAGTTGTCAACTTTCTTACCAGCATGGCCCGAATTTTTGGACTGACTTCAAAGGATGTTCTCGCGGCAGTGACAACTATTTCTTTTGATATTTCAGTGTTGGAGCTTTTCCTCCCCCTCTCGGTAGGAGCTAGAATAGAGCTTATCAGTCGAAAAGCCGCTTCTGACGGAGTGTTGCTGCACAAAAAACTTGATGATTCCGGTGCAACTTTGATGCAGGCGACCCCAGCCATGTGGAGAATTCTTCTTGATGCAGAGTGGAACGGGACCGAAGGGTTTAAGGCTCTGTGCGGTGGCGAGTCCTTCCCGCATGATATGTTGGCTAAAATGCTTAAACTTAATGTCAGTGTCTGGAATATGTACGGGCCTACCGAAACTACCATATGGTCCACATGTTGTGAACTTACGGATACTCAAAGAGCCATCACTGTTGGCAAGCCGATTGCCAACACCCGGATATACATCCTCGACTCTGATCTGCAGCCGGTGCCGATAGGCGTTACCGGAGAACTTCATATCGGTGGGTTCGGAGTGGCAAGAGGCTACTTTCACAAACCAGAGTTGACAGCGGAGAAATTCATTCCGGATCCTTTCACCGCTGGAGCGGAATCCAGGTTGTACAAAACAGGCGACCTCGCCAGGTATCTTCCGAACGGCGCCATCGAATGTTTGGGGCGTTTCGACCATCAGGTAAAGATCCG
>CAIYZD010000581.1 GCA_903930585.1 uncultured Geobacteraceae bacterium
ACTTAATCTATGCGACAGCACGTGGTCTTGTGCATGCGGCGCAACCCATGATCGCGACATTAACGCGACCATAAATATCAAAAGAGTCGGGATGTCGGCTCTTGGGCTAGGCGATGTAAGACCAGAGGCAACTCTGGCAATCGCTGTCTGAACCCAGAATCCTCGCCTTTTAGGCTGGGAGTACGTCAAATATCAAATCAATCTACTGCATAGTGCGCATCGTGATTGATATTAGAATTGCAGTGGCACACAGGAGTAGCCAATGTCCATCATCCTCGAAGTAATAAACATCGTAATTCCAATTCATAAGTTAAAAAAGAAATGCAGTACCACTCTTGGCAATATCGAGGCCTTTCTTGATGAACAAACTGCGCCAGGCCGCGGGTGTTGGCGTGATGAGCATCTATATCGAGAAGGTGCAATGAATTCCATGGATATTCAGTTGCGCCTGGAAGAATGGAAGCGAAATGGATTGAGTTTGACAAGAATGAATGCTGGAATTCTGGAATGGAATGACGTCTGTGTTGTCGATAGCTTTTCGGGCCCGACGCTTCCATGTCGTTGGCTTAAACATAATCCTGATAAGCAGGTTGTGTGGCTTGCCGGTACTCCTGGAGATGAAAACTACACGCCTGAAACGATCATCTTTCTGCATGGCAAAGAATCCACTCCAGACACCTCAACTTCCGCACAGGCTGTAAGAGACTACTTCACCAATGATACCGTTTTGGTGCCAGACTATAAGCCTCTTGAGCGGACCCATGAAGAGATAGAGGAATATCTTGCCGACTACATCAAAAACGCCGGCGGAGATGTGTCAATAGTCGGGATTTCATTGGGTGGGTATTGGGCTTACAGGATGGGGTGCAAAGTACCGAATGTTTCACGATGTATTATGCTGAATCCATCGTTTAGGTGCTATCCGGATATACCTGTTATCTCTGCCAGGACCGGACTGCCAATTAGCATAATCGTAAATATGGATGACGACATTGTGAATCCTGCGGATGCTATTGAACGTTTTCAAGAGCATGCATATATTAAGACATTTAAAAGAGGTGGCCACAGATTTAATAATCGGCAAGCGATGCTAGGCGAGATCGAAAAAGCGATAAACAGTGTCTGCGACTGATATGAAATTTGGATCAGAATAGATAAAAATTGTATTATGGAGTGATTATAAATGGGTGTATGTGTTAATAAAATAGTCTCTGGTGGCCAAACCGGAGTAGATCGAGCAGGTCTCGACGCTGCAATGGAAGCTGGCATTCCTATCGGAGGTTATTGTCCAAAGGGTCGACTTGCAGAAGACGGTACTGTCCCAGAGCGATACGAACTAATGGAACTGACTAAAGGTGGTTATTCTGCACGCACCGAAAAGAATGTGGTGGAGTCGGATGGCACGCTGATCCTGAATATTGGCAAGTTAACTGGTGGTACAATGCTGACGGTAAAATACGCCAAAAAGCACAACAGACCGTACATGGTAGTGCAGTTGGACGCTTCACTCCAGCCTGAGAGTGTTGTGCAATGGATTATGAATAATGATATACTCGTCCTTAATGTGGCAGGGCCACGTGAGAGTAAGTTTCCGGAGGGAGTATATCTGCAGTCGGTATCATTCCTGAGATCAGTTTTTGCCTCAAATTCAGAATGTGCTTCAAAAGGAGTTTCAACATGAATGAATTGAATTCTATCTATCCCCGTACCACCTCACAAGTTGTCGTAAAACAAAATGCCCTTATTCGGCAGGTATATGCATGGATGGGCGGAGGCCTCGCTGTGACTGCATTCATGGCGTTAGTCACGCTTTCTTCACCAGCGATACTCGAAGCTGTTTTCGGAAACAAGCTCGTATTCTACGGATTGATGATTGGGGAGCTAGCCCTTGTTTTTACTCTGTCCGGTGCCATCAATAAGTTGAGTGCGACGACTGCAACGCTCATCTTTATTGCGTACTCGGCTTTGAACGGAGTAACCCTTTCAGTTGTAGCGTTGGCCTACACCGCCAACTCAATCACCTCGACCTTTGTTATCACCGGCGGCATGTTCGGAGCCATGAGCGTTTATGGCTACATGACCAAGCGTGACCTGACTTCGTGGGGCAGCTTTCTGTTCATGGGACTGATCGGCGTAGTGATTGCCTCGGTAGTCAATATCTTCGTTGGAAGCAGCGCCGTCTCATGGATCATATCCGGCATTGGCGTAATTGTCTTCACCGGACTTACTGCTTACGATACATGGAAAATCAAGGAAATGGCGGCCCAGGGAACTGAGGGGAGAAAACCTGCTATCCTCGGCGCTCTGACTCTTTATCTAGACTTCATCAATCTTTTTCTCATGCTACTCCGGTTTACTGGCAACAGAAGATAACTCCGATTTTCTACTGAAAACATTATAGACGAGGTGAAAGCAATATGACCAAGGCAGATATCGTGGATAAAATTCATACAGGAATCGGTTTATCAAAAAAAGATTCTATAGATATGATGGAGGCGGTTATTTCCATTATGAAATCCACACTGGAACAAGGCGAGACCCTGAAAATTTCCGGCTTTGGTAGTTTTGTTGACAAACAAAAGAACGATCGGCGAGGTCGTAACCCACAGACAGGCGAGTCGATTACCATCAACGCCCGTCGGATATTAACCTTTAAACCAAGTGCTGTCCTTAAGGATGCTATTAACAAATAGGCTGTTGCCGTTCTGACCGGTGGCATTTATATCCCGATCGAAGTATTTGAAGTGGCAAGAAGTGTCACCTGGACAAGGGTCACCGTGCATGTGATCAACCTTTGTTTGGTGCCCTACTTGATGTTTGTACTGGTTATTAGTGATGAGAAGGGGGCAGCATGAAGTTTGGAATCCGCATTCCTTCACTGACCAAGAGAATAGCAGCAAGAACGTCATTGAAACGATATGCCCGGCAATCACTGGGGCTGAAAGCTCCGAGAGGATGGGTTTGGCTCACTAACCCCAAGAAGGCGGCTTATAATAGGGTCTATAATCGGACCTCAGTTGGTTGTTTGATACCGATGACGGTCATCTTAATGATTATTTCCCTGGTGGTTTTAGCTGCGGCAAAATAACGATAAAGACAAGGTTA
>CAIYZD010000582.1 GCA_903930585.1 uncultured Geobacteraceae bacterium
CCGCCGTATTTACGGGTGGTTGAGCCATCTGCCTGGGTAAATTCCTGAAACAGATTTTTCAACTGTTCAGGGGTCATGCCAATGCCGGTATCATCAACTGAAAAGCGCAGGGTAGCCAGATCGCTATCTTGCGTTTCAATCCGAACAGTTAATTTGACGTAACCCTGGTGGGTAAATTTAACCGCATTGGAAAGGAGGTTGGTTATGATCTGGCCAAGACGCAATGGGTCGCCGATCAGGACATTGGATTTATCCAGCAAAAGCGGGTCTGCCAGGTCGAGAAGCAGCTCGATCTCCTTTTCATGGGCATTCTGGCGCATCATGGTCAGCGAGTTGCTGACAACATCTTCAAGCCGGAAACGGGTATGCTCCAATTCGAGCTTGCCAGCCTCAACCTTTGAAAAATCCAGAATGTCGTTGATGATGCCGAGTAGGGATTTGGCAGCGTTATGAACCTTGATGATATAGTCTTTTTGACGAGGGGTCAGTTCGGTTTTAAGCGCCAGATAGGCCATGCCGATAATGGCGTTCATCGGAGTGCGGATTTCGTGGCTCATGTTTGCCAGAAACATCGATTTTGCTTTGGTGGCATCTTCCGCTTTGCGGTGCGCGGCTTCCAGCTCCTGTTGAGCCCGTTGCCGAAGTTTGATGTCCTGCTCAATGGATTCGGCCATGCTGTCAAAAATCGCACCCAACGCGGTCAATTCGGCAACCACTGCTTGTTATCAGAAGGCGGAACCGCGCAACCACTGGCCACTTGTGACATATACCCGGAATTGCCGGCCTGGATACGGGTGGAATAGTCACCCTGCGCCAATTGTTCAGCACCTTTTGACAGAGTCTCGATCGGCCGCAAGACACGGCTTCGAATCATCTGCAGAGCCGCCAGCACCATAAACAGCGTAAACAGTACACTCCCCAATGTCAGCAGGATCCACTGTTCCAGATCTTTTGAAGCCTTGATCACGGCGCTGTTGGTGCGCTCGTCAACCATGGAAACCAGCCCAATCACTGATTTAACCAAGCTGGCTTTGAGCTGGTTATATTTCTCGCTATGCACCTGCTGGCTGGCAAATTCGAGGTGTGGTCTGCCATCCGAGACAAAATCTTGAGTTACCGGATCATAAAGACCCTGCGTTGCGGCAAAAGCGATCTGTTCAATCTGTTTCATTGCTTCGGTTGCTGCAGATATTTTACTGAGCGCGGTGAATTCTTCCCTGCTGAAGCCGAGTGATTTCATACGATCCGCAAGGGAATGCAACTCGCCATTCTGGGGGAACCGGTGCTTGATCTCACCGGCAATTGCCATGTCCCAATAAGCGCCGGAAACATAATTCTCCGGTTGTGGTTTCTCCCCCTGGCGGATAGCCAGAATATCGTAGTAATAGGTCAGAAAACGTGTCTGACCGGTGCTGGTGTATGCCCTTACAAGGAGCGTCAGTTGCTCGGTCTCCTGTCGCAACTCGTTGGCCAGAGCCATGGTGCGCTGCCGGTGTTCCTGCACGGCAACCACACTGTTGTGCGCCCGTTGGATCATCAGGAGAAATATGGCATTAGCGCTCAATACAAAAAGCACCACCAACGAGAACCAGAGTGAGAATTGTTTTAGTTTCATAGTGCTATACGCTTTTCACTTATAAAATATTCGAGCAACACGGAAAGCTCCTCAAACAGCCGCTCTTTTGGGACAAAACTATCGGCGCTATCCAAGATCTCTTTGTCAAATGAGTCGGCGGAGTGCATGCTGTACAGGACGATACGCAAATCAGGATGACTCGCCTTAAGTATACCACACGCTGTGACACCGTCCATCTCTGGCATCTGAATATCCATAATCACCAGCAAAGGCTTGAGCTTTTCCACCAGTGCAACCGCTTCAACGCCATTGCCCGCCGAACCGGCAATGCTGACAGACAGAAAATCAGTAAGGTATGAGACAAGACTTTCCCTGAAGTACCGATGGTCATCGACCACCAGAACGGAGAGTTTTTCCTCTGTAGTATTTGGTGCTGTTTTGGTCGCAGCATTCAGCATGAGACGGTGCCGCCTTTTAAAAATTCGAGCTTGCTGTTAAGGATAGAGAAAAGAGAGGAGAAAAACTATCAGGGATACTGTGTATTTTATCTAAGGGTTTTTGTGTATTTCGTATCAGGGTTTCTGTGTATTTTTGGGTAGGGGGTGGACTTCATCTGTCACAAAGATTGATTTTTGTGGCGAATAGGACGTTATGGCATCG
>CAIYZD010000583.1 GCA_903930585.1 uncultured Geobacteraceae bacterium
CTCCACAGCTTCATGCAGCGAAAACTCGGTCAGATCAAGTTCCATTTTTCCGGACTCAATCTTGGAGAGGTCGAGGATATCATTGATCAGGGAGAGTAGATGTTTTCCGCTGGCAACGATGTTGTGGACGTATTCATGCTGTTTTTCATTGATCGAGCCGAACAACTCGTCTTCCAGTACCTCGGAAAAGCCGATCACTGCGTTAAGCGGAGTGCGCAGTTCGTGGCTCATGTTGGCAAGGAAGTCCGACTTGCTCCGTGAAACAGCCTCCAACCGCAAATTGTTTTCGGAAATAACCATCTGTTGTGATTGTAGTTGTTCGTACGATACTTGGAGTTCATCGTTTAAAGAGCGAGAATTTTCGTTAATGACAACGAGTTCATCGTTGGCTTTTTCAAGCTGGGAAGATCGTTCATTGATGTCCTGCTCAAGCTTCCTCTGCTTTATTCCAGAGCCGAGTTGCGGGGCAATCCGTTTGATGATCATAATATCGGTTTCACTGAAATCGTGCAGAGAGGCCAACTCCACCACGGCGACAATTTCATTCTTTACCGAAAGAGGGATAGCAATAATCTCGGAAGGACTGACAGTTCCAACAGCAGTTGAAAGATTGAGCATTGAATCAGCGGGAATAGTGCGCAGGGTGATTATACACATACGATTCAGGGCTTCCCGTGCCAACTCTCCGGCGCTGCCGGGGAGTGGTATTCCTATGGAGGCGTTTGCAACCAGATCATTGTCATGTACAAGATAACTGACACCTGCCATTATCGAGATATGGCTGTTAAATTGACTCAGAGCTGCCTGAGTCATGTCTTCCACGTTGAACCAATCCTGATTGATAAGGGTGAGGATATCTCCGTAAGCTTTATTGGCGGCATTTTCTCGTTTAAGATCATCAGAAATCAGTTTCAATTGCTGGCTTTCCTGTGCCTGTAACTCGCTCGCCAGCCGTTCCTTTGCAGTGCGTCTTACCCGCCACCACACTAATGGAAAAGCTGCCAGGGTAACCAGCACCAACAGCGCACCAATCATCAAAGCCTGGCTGGCATTCTGCTCAGCCAATTCAGAACGATGCTTCAGTAAGGTTAGTTCCTCTTCCTTCATGGCGCCACACTGTTTTTGCAGCGCCTCCATGCTGGTACTCGATTTACCGCTATTGGTGCTGTTTCGAACCGCTTCAAAGCCTTGTGAATGAAACAGCCTGATAATAGTTTCCACAAATTTTAGACGCCCTTCCACCATCTGCAACAGCACAGCAACCCGCAACTGTTGACTCGGATTATCTGCAGTAAGCTGTTTGATCCGTTCCAAAACTGCTCGAATGTGAACCGCTTTGAGTTCATTCTCAGAAAGGTACATTTTTTTACCAGTGATGAAGTAGGCTCGCTGACTGCTCACCAGATCGCTAATGCCCAGCCTCACCTCTTCGATTGATTCCAACACCAAATGAGAATGCGCAACCATCTGTATTGTTTGTCTGTACTCCATAAGCGTACGGTACATCAGACCGCCAGCCAACAAGAGCAACAGCAGAGTTGTAGTAAAGGCGCCGACTATTTTGGATTCAACGGAGAATCTGTTCATGTTACGCTCCTTCACAGTCAGAAACCGGCAATATGCTTACAATTTTTCAGGGTTATGATTCATTTTTCAGCCATCGTTCAACCAGTATGGGAAGTTCACGGATACTGATTGGCTTGGATAGATAGTCGTCGAATCCGGCCGCCAGAAATTTTTCCTGGTCCCCCTGCATGGCAAAGGCGGTCAGGGCTATTATCTTCAGCCTGCTTGTCGGCGGATCCCTTTTCAGGATACTGCAGGCGGACATGCCGTCCAAACCGGGCATTTGTATGTCCATCAAGATCAGATCCGGCAACAGTTCCCTGGCAAGATTTACCCCTTTCTGGCCATTAGAGGCCATTGCAACTTCATAACCGTGATAGATCAGAAGATCACTCAGAAGCGTTCCGTTGTTATCGTTGTCTTCAACAATCAGAATTTTGTATGGCAAGGTATGTTTCTCCTGTAATCTGCGCGTAGACTTGTCATTTCCTTGAGGATACATATCCCGCCTCTGACACACTCTTTGTCATTTTGGTGAGGCCAGCGTGCATATCAGCAAAATAATCAATATCTGTTGAGCCAAAAGGCGCAACAAGCATGCCAGATAAATTTTTAAATGGATCACGCATAACCACACGAATATACAGAGATAAACGAAATGTTCGGTAAGCAGGCAGATAAACTGCACGATGAACCCGTCATGTTTTACATTACTGTAATATTTGGCGGGTTACGGAATGCAGGTGTCTGTTCCTTTAATTGCATGAATCATAAATAAGGTGGTGTCAAAAAAGAGCCGTATCTTACCCAAAAATGGTGACACGACTCTTTCTAAAAAACCATAAAATGGCGCGGAGTAGAAAATAAAAGCATAATTTGTCAATACGCTGAAGAATGTAGTTCGTAGAAAATATACTTTTCGAGCGCGATACCCCGCCACGGACGGAAAGAAAATGGAAGCAGCCCGCCTGTTGGATGTCAATTATAGCAGTTTCAAGCGCATGCTTGAAAAGTATGGATGGTAGCAATCTCCATTATGCACACCTCCTTCTGAACGGTATGTTCATTTTGCATACCCCCCGTACGTCCCTGTTTTGAATTAACACCACAAAATCGGCATGTCCCGGCGTTGGCATCGTTGTTGCTTTATTTTTCAATAAATCAGGGATCAAAAGGAGTTCGACGACGAATGGCAAGGCTCTCCATGGCAACAAACCCGGTTCCCAAAAACAATCCGGAAATTGTTACACCGACGCTTGTCATACATTGTGTTTTTATCAGCGAGCCTTTTCCGGAGTGCTATTGCATGAACATAAACAGTACCAAGATACCGAAGGTACTGAAGTACTGTGCCGGCGATTATACTTTGTGCAGCATTTACATTCGTAAGCGCTAAAAGAGAGGAAACTACAGATGATAGGATACATATTTTCGGCAATCGCATTGATTGCCGTGGTGGTGCTGGCGTTACAATTTTTTATGTACAAAGGTTCTGTTCATGGCGACAAATAGCACTGAAACTGATGTGATCGTAAATGCAGGCAAGGTGACGAAGATACCTCGATACAACGTAATATCACTGAGAGTCAGCCAGGAAGAACGCAGATACCTCGATTCTCTCATTGTTGGTAGAAACAAGAGTGTCTCGGATGTGATGCGTGAAGCCTTGTCTTTTTATTCCTCACATGGCAGTCACGTATGAGTGCCTTCTTTAAGGGATTAAATTCATTCACGGCGAGGAAGTGGGACAAAGCATGGCAAGATTTTGTAAATTATTAATCCTGTTTGCTTTCAGCCTGTTGGGGGTTTCCGGTC
>CAIYZD010000584.1 GCA_903930585.1 uncultured Geobacteraceae bacterium
AGGGGGAGCAGCATCAGGAGAGCAGAGCGCTCAGAAGAAAGCGGAGGTCGCTCCGGTAAGTACGGAAGTTCCTGCACCTGCACCAGCACCAGCGCCGGCCCGGATTCAACGCAGTCTGTTGCAGATTGCCGCTCCTTCATCCGCAACTGTCGGCCAGCTGTTTAAACTGGATATAAAGATTAGTGACGTGAAAGATCTTGTCAATGCACCCTTTGTACTGACCTATGACCCCGCTTTTGTGGATTTTGCGGCGATAACGGAAGGTTCTTTCATGAAAAAGGATGGCACAACAACGACATTCAGGAGTACTAACGACTCCGCAAAGGGTACGGTTGTGGTAACGTCAGCGCGGACGGCGGGAGGCGCCGGGGTGTCCGGCAGCGGCACGCTTGCAACGGCGTCATTCAAGGCAAAAAAACCGGGACCGGCGAGCTATGCGTTCAGAAATCCGGCCTTTACGGCAGCAGACGGTTCCGGACTTATTGTTCTTCCCTTCAGTACGGCGGTAGATATCCGGTGATGCTGCATATGAAGCTGCTGAGAGTATGCAGAAGGAATGGTAATAATGTGACATATTCAGGTAAAACGGGTACGCAGCGTTTTTCGACAACATCTTGCCGCTCCCGAAGCTGTCGTGGTTTTACCCTGATTGAGCTGATGATAGTCGTTTCCATAATCGGCATTCTGGCTGCTATTGCGGTACCCAATTACCAGTGGGGAATCATAAAAGCGAGGGAAGCGGTGTTGCGTGAAACCCTCTATAATTTTAGAAATATCATCGACCAGTTTTATGCCGATCAGGGAAAATATCCGGATTCACTTGACGATCTCAAGCAAAAGCAATATATGCGTGATATTCCCAAAGATCCGTTTACCGGCAGTGACTCGACATGGGTGACCGTAGAGCCCCCGCCGCAGAGTTCAGTTTCGGGGACGGGTGGCGCTTCTACCGGTTCGACCACCGGTGTAACTGCGGTAACCGATCCGGGTAAAGTCTATGATGTTAAAAGCGGTTCTGATAAGATAAGCCCGACAACAAATACACCCTACAATATATGGTAAATCGTCATTTTGTAGGATAAATACCTACAAAGCCTGTCTCATTTTATCTACATTATAATCATCCCCACGCTGACTGTTAAAAACCTCCATAAATAATTAAAATATAAATAATTAATAAAACGCCAGGCGGAACAAACTGATTGAAATAATGTCAGCCGGAGCGACGATATGACTCAGGATAGTCGTAATTATAGTCAGTTGCGTACCCGCGCGGAAGCGTTGTTGAAACAACCTGCGGATACTGCCGAAGTACTTGACTACAAGGATGTACAAGCACTTATTCATGATCTCTCGGTACACCAGATAGAACTTGAAATGCAAAATGACGAGTTGCAACAGGCGCACAGAGAGATGCAGAAGGTACGGGACGAATATCTGAAACTGTATAACCACGCTCCCACCGGGTATTTATCTCTTGATAGTCATGGCACCATACTCAAACACAATCAAACATTTGCGCTCATGTTGGGAGATACGGGCATTGTTGCCGTCGGCAAGGCGTTTAGTTCGTTCATATATCATGAAGACCGCGCTATTTTTCTGGCTCGTTA
Organism: uncultured Geobacteraceae bacterium; assembly: GCA_903930585.1. Lineage (GTDB taxonomy): Bacteria > Desulfobacterota > Desulfuromonadia > Geobacterales > Pseudopelobacteraceae > JACRCG01. The sequence goes on from CAIYZD010000584.1 coordinate 1,614, forward strand.
CAAAGCCTTTTTTAAAAATCCTCAGGAAAAATGTATTGAAGCACGCTTTTGCAGGAGTGATGGTTCACTTTTTTGGGTGCGTTTGTCGGGGCGGCATGACACCTGGCTTTCGCATTCAAAAGAAATCAGGGAGTGTCTGTTGTTGCTCGTTTCGGACATAAACAGTGAAAAACAGGCTGAAAAAAATATTGTTGATAATCTCCGTTTTGTTTCAACCCTGCTTGATACGGTGCCGAGTGCGATATTCTATAAGGATACGTCGTGTCGATATCTTGGTTGCAATCAAGCCTACACCCTGATGACCGGCCTGTCACAGGATGATTTGCGCGGGAAAACGTATTTTGATATAGCACCTTCAGAACTTGCGACGGAGTATGCTGCAAAAGATCGAGAGCTGCTGCAAAATCCCGGTGTGCAAATTTTTGAAAATCGTGTGCAGGTGTCTCCGGATCAAACTCGGGATTATCTTTACTACAAATCGACTTTCCTGGATGCGGATGGTGCCGTTGCCGGTCTGGTCTGCATTAAGGAAGACATCACCGGCCGGAAACGGGCAGCAGAGGAACTCTCGCGTGCCAAAGAGCGTGCTGAAGCGGCCAATCAAGCCAAGAGCGAGTTTCTGGCTAACATGAGCCACGAAATCCGTACTCCCATGAACGGCATAATCGGCATGACTCAGCTTCTGGAGATGGGCATTTTGAACGAGGAGCAGAAAGAATACATCGGTTGTATAAAATATTGCGGAAATAATCTCATTTCAATTATTAACGATATTCTCGATCTCTCCCGGGTCGAATCGGGGAAAGTAGAGCTTGAGAACCTCCCATTCTCGCTTGGTTCGGTTATCGATAACGTCATTATGAACCAGTCATATGCGTTACACTCAAAGAATCTCACCATATCGACTGACATAGCCCCGGATTTACCGGCGGTGCTTGTCGGTGACCCGCTCCGAATCCGCCAGGTGCTGCACAATCTTCTCGGCAATGCGATTAAATTTACCGAGCGGGGAGGAATAACGGTCCGCGTGCGCCGGTTGCAGTCGGTCGGTACGGAAATTCAGCTGGAACTGAGTGTTTCCGATACGGGCATCGGCATATCCTCCGATAAACAGGAACTCATATTTGACCCGTTCACTCAGGTTGATGCATCGACTACTCGCAAGTACGGCGGGACCGGTCTGGGGTTAGCCATAAGTCAACGTCTTGCCCGGTTGATGGGGGGAGATATTACGGTTGAAAGCAAACCGGGAGCCGGATCAACCTTTCGTTTTGTTATAAGTTTGGTATCTGTAGCGAATCAGGAATCGCCTCCGGTAGACTCACCATTTTCCCTTCTTAACGCTACTCACCCGTGCATATCCTTGTTGCCGAAGGTTGCACGGTCAACGGCTTCTCACACGTGCCCGGACTGAGCAATAACCGGGAATAGGCAACCGTCAGGAGGTCTCTTGCATACACCTACAGGTAGCACGTACATTCAGCTGGCCACTTTTCATCTGAATGGTGAAGAGTATGGTGTCGATGTCATGCGGGTCAGAGAGATCACGAGCATGACTGAAATAACCAGAGCAGCAAACTCTCCACCCCATGTCAGTGGTGTCATAAATCTTCGTGGCACAATTGTTCCGATAATTTCACTTCGGAACCGTTTCGGGTTTCCGGAAATTGCCGATAACAGCATGTGTTGCATTGCCGTTATGGATTTCAAAAGCGTATTAACCGGATTCATCATCGATGAAATATCAGATGTGGTTCGCATTAATAAAAGTGATATCCTGCCTCCCCCTATTGATACGGCATCGCAGCCGTGGATTGAAGGTGTTATCGATATCAATCGGAAGCTGGTCGTATATTTGAATCTTGGACATCTTGTATGACAGGGGAGGTTATCAATGGAGATAAACCAGCAACGGTTGGCCTTACAGGATGCCATGGTATTTCTGGGTGCAATTGCATCCGGTACCGAACAGGCGATTGGCGAATCGGCCAACAGCATATCGTACCTGGCGGGGGTGAATCTCGGTAAAAAGCTTTCTGCGGGAGTGCCGCAAACCGGCGACATTCTTACGGCGTTGGATTCGACCAGAGATGTCCTGAAATATAATGACTATCTCTGGCAGTTTGAGCCATTTAAAACCCACGATCAGGAAACGGTGGTGCAGGAAAATGAAGAGGGAACCCAGGTCATGCTGGTATTTCGCGACTGTATGATACGCCAGTCGCTCTTCCGTTTCGGGCATACCCAGAAAGGTTCGCTCTGCAATATGATGTACGGTTTCTTCGCCGGCGCTTTACAGAACATAATGGGGCGGGAGTCCTCTCTGGAAATTGCCCATGCCGGCGAAAACGCCTGTTACAAAAAACTGATCGTCAGGAGGAGGCCATGAGCGAAGTCACCATCAACACCGAGTGGTTGAGCGACTGCTCCGGCTGCCATATCGCCATTGTCGATCTGCACGAAAAAATCCTCAATGTCCTGCAAACGGTAAAAATTCAACGTTGTCCGGTTCTGACGGATATCAAAGATTATCCCCACGCGACAGTCGGCCTGGTATCGGGCGCCATCCGCAATGAACATGATCGTCACGCTGCAATTGAGATGCGAAAATCCTGCGATATCGTTATCGCCTGGGGGTCCTGCGCTGTCTTTGGCGGTCCGGCCGGCGCCGGTAACATCCACACTCCGTCAGAAATCGGCAAAGCGGTATATCTTGAAAATAAGACAACCACGTCGGCACATCCTCCCGGAAAAGAGGTCTCTCCATTGGAATCGATAGTAAAACCGCTTGATGCCGTAATCAACGTTGATCTCTATCTGCCGGGGTGTCCGCCACATCCGGCCTTTATCTTTGAAGCATTATCGGCATTGGTGGAAGGGCGGCAACCGGAGACCAACCGGCGTTCCGTCTGTGCCAAATGTAAGCGTAAGATGGAAAAGACCGATGTCGGCGAGATACGGACAAATTCGGAAGGTCTCCCCAATGCGGAACAATGCTTTTTAAGCCAGGGGTATACCTGCATGGGATCAGTCACTATTGATCGCTGTCTGGCTCCCTGCCCGGCCAACGGTGTCCCATGCACCGGGTGCGCCGGGGCAACGATGCAGATTCTGACAGAGCCGAACCGTGATATCAGGACCGAAATTGCCGATCGCATGTCGCGACTGACAAAAATTTCATATGACAACATAGTCGCGTCATTGGAACGAACGTCAAAATCCCATTATTCCTATACCATGGCGACAAGTATGATCGGCAGTAAACCGACCTTCCACATCCGGAAATGGATTGAAGACGAAAACGAAGACTACGAAGCGGGGAGGGCTTCCGCATGAAAAAAACCATAAAAATAGATCCGGTCACAAGGATAGAAGGACATGCCAAGGTATTCATCAATCTGGATGACGCCGGTAACCTTGAAAATGCCGGGCTTGTCGTCAACGAACTGCGCGGCTTCGAAAAAATCCTTATTGGTATGGAAGCGGACCGCATGCCGCACATTACCTCCCGAATCTGTGGGGTCTGCCCGACAGCCCACCATATTGCCGCCTCAAATGCTCTAGACCATGCCGCCGGAATCACCGCTCCTCCGGCAGCCATGTTGCTGCGCGAACTGATGTACATGGGGCATATTATTCATTCACACAGTCTCTCCATATTTGTTCTGCAGGGGCCTGATCTGGTGATGGGACTTGACGCCGACCCGGCGGTAAGGAATGTCGTCGGCATCGTCCAGGCGAATCCTGAACTTGCCAGGGTTGCTCTGAGACTGCGCACTATCGGACAGAAAATTAACGAGATGGTTGGAGGGCGTGGGACTCATCCGGTTACGTCGGTTGCCGGAGGTATTACGTTTGTACTTGACCATGAAAAGAAGAACATAATCCAGGAGTGGATCACGGAAGCCCGGGCATTGCTCCCCATTGTGGCGCCTGCCGTCAGGGGACTGTTGCTGAATGCATTGGATAAGCATCCTGCCATGCGCAACGACTGGAGTGCCCCTTCATGGGGATTGGGCACGGTGCTGAACAACAGGGTCTCCTTGATTGAGGGGAACCTGCGGGCGGTTGACGAAACCGGTGCGACAATGATCGAGTTCGGGGTGGCGGATTACGATAAATATCTGGTGGAATCGGTCGTGGATTGGTCGTATATGAAAAAGGTGCATTTCAACCTCAATGGCATGCACGAATACCGGGTTGGCCCCATGGCACGCATGAACGCCATGCGGCAGTTCGGCACGGAAATGGCCGACACGGAATATGCCGAGTTTGCCAAACTTGGCGGCGTCCCCTGTCATTTGACCGTATTTCAGACCTACGCCAAGCTGGTCGAAACCATCTGGGCAATTGAACGTGCCGACGAAATCCTCAACGACGCTGCCGTATGGGGGGAAACCCGCGTGCCGGTATCATTCAAAGGGGGGAGGGGCGTCGGGCACTCCGAAGCACCGCGAGGCACACTCATTCATGATTACGAAATTGACGAAAAAGGAATCATCCGTGCCGCTAACCTGATTGTGGCAACCCAGCAGAATTATGCCATCATCAACCGCTCCATCGAACAGGCTGCAGAGTCACATGTCATTGGCAAGACAGATGACACCGCTCTGCTCAATGCCGTTGAATTCAGTATTCGCTGCTATGACCCGTGCCTTTCCTGTGCAACCCACGCCGTTGGCAGGATGCCGCTGGAAATTGCCATTACCAGGGGCGGTGAAACCGTCAAGACTATTCGGAGGTAAGCGCGATGTCACTTGAAATTACGGTTCACGAACAATCCTGCCGCGGATGCGAACTATGCGTGGATGTCTGTCCGACCAGGGTGTTCGAACTGGACAGGGAAAAGCGTCTTTGTGTCGTCAAGCATGCAGATGATTGCATCGCCTGTCTTTCCTGTGCCTATATCTGCCCGTCCAACGCCATCACCCACACAGACTACCATGCCGTTAAAAACTTTTATCGCGATGCCGAATTCTGCCAAAGGATGGGTAAATTTATATGAACACGACAGATTCCCAATATATCCTTGACCTTACGCAGGAAGATTACCAGAAGGCTACGGTTGAAGTTGCCTTTCTGCTGGATGCCTTTGCCAGCACGATAGACAATATCATGGGTGGCAATACCGCGCCGGTTGGCAGAATCGCCGGTCGCGACACCGCGAGCAAGCTTCCGGTACACCTGCCCGATCCGGCGCTTGAGGATATCATCACCCTGTTGAGCGAACAGATGCATGCCGGATTCGCTTTTACCCTCGCGGGCGACAGGTTGCAATTCAAATCCTGCATCATCAGGGAGATGTGTGCCATACGCAGGATAGAGACGGGAGGTGCGCTTTGCCACCTGTTTCACTCGTATTTTGACGGCATCATCAATGGGCTGTTGTGCCGTCCGGTGAAATCTACCATTGTTTCTGTTGGTGATGAATGTCAGCTTCAGACCGCCGTACAATAATCGTCTGCATCGGTAACGAGCTGGTTGCCGATGATGGGGCCGGATTCGAAATTTTCAACAGACTTGCCGGATGCCCGGCCCGTCTTGAGTACTGTAGTGTCGGCGGTATCGACCTGTTGCCGCTGCTGGCTGGCGAAACCGATCTTATTGTGGTTGACGCAGTGCAGTTCGGCGCATTGCCGGGAACCATACATGTGGTTCCATGGGACTCGCTGCCGCGCGAAAACGGCGCCATTTCATCCCACGGTCTGGGTCTGCGTGAGACCATCGAGATAGGTCGGATTCTCTACCCCGGTTTTATGCCGGAGCGAATAATCCTGATCGGTATTGAGGGACGTTGTTTCAACCGTACCAGAGAATACATGACGTCTGAGGTTCGAAACGCCATAGACCCGGCAGTTACAATGATTGAAGAACTTGTTGCAAGGGGGCAATAATGAGTGCGTCAGTTTATGAGGTGGTGAAACAGTTATCCGAAGCGATGGTTGCGGGGCAGCTCGACTCACGGGGAGATGTTTCCGCATTGAAAGGGAAAGAGGCTGAAACTGTCCGCCTGATTAACGATATGATTGATGCACTGGTTTCGCCCATGCGAATTGCCGGCAACGCGCTTGATGAGATTGCCCATGGTAAACTACCCCCGTTTGTGATTGATGATTATCCGGGGGAATTCAATAAAATAAAGCAGAATATAAACACCTTGCTGGCAATCCTCTACGGAATGCATGGGGAGACGGAACATCTGATCAACAGTGTCAGTCAGGGGAAACTAAAAACTCGCGGCAATGACTGGGATTACGAAGGTATCTGGAAAGATCTGATCGGTGGCATGAACTCCACCCTGGACGCAGTCATTGCACCAATCAATGAGGTTGGTACGGTACTTGACCGATTGGCGCATTATGATCTGAAAGCACGGATGAACGGAAAATACCGGGGAGAACACGCTACCATCAGAAAAGCTATGAATACAACGGCCGAATCGCTCCATGACGCTATCTCGCAGGTATCTGAGACCGTTTGTCTGGTTTCGGACGTTGGCAAACAGATTACCCGTATCAGCTCAATTGTCACCAGGGGAGCTGAAGAACAGAGCGTTCAGCTGAACGAGACCTCCATGAGCCTTGCAACACTTTCCGAAAGCGCTTCTCACAGTGCTCAAAGTACGGCTGCGGCTCACGACTATGCCAAGAGCGCAACCGAAACTATTTTGAAGGCCAAGGAGTCAATGAACCGTATGGTTGCCTCTATGGAAGATATCAATGGCGCCGCCGAAAAAACGACTTCAATTGTCAACCAGATAGACGGTATAGCCAGGGAAACCGGAGTGTTGGCCGGAAGCGCGGTAGAAAAAGCGGTCAGAATGCGTATATCCGCCGGGGGATTTGGTGTCGTTGCGCAAGAAATCCGCAAGCTGTCGCGCCAATGTGCCGAAACGGCAAACGCCATGAAGGCATTCGAGACAAAAATGGGGGAGGGGCAGCAGGAAGAATTCTGCGAGCTGATTGCAAATTTGATGAGCATTGCCCGATTCTCGAACCTTCTGGGAGTTAACGCTGCCATAGAGGCGGCGCATGTCGAGGGAGCGGGAAATGAGTTCAAGGATATGACGGACCAGATTCAAAATCTCGCTGTCAGGTCAGCTGATGCTGCCAATAAAACCAGCTCTCTTACACTGAATTCGGCAGCACTGTCAAAGAATGGCGTACACCTTTCGCGTGAGATTGATGGTCAACTTGAAGGCGCCGTGCGGAGTGCTCATGCGCTCAGTACCTTTGCCGACGAGATCTCCGTACGTATTATTGAACAGACGACCGGTCTTGAACAGATAAGTAAAACGGCGGCCCAGATCAGTGATGTTACCGACAAGAATGCTGAAGGAGCCGCCGAGTCGCTCGATGCCGCCAGGAATCTGGAGGATCAGGTTGGAAAGCTGATCAGGATGGTAAGCAGGTTTAGCTTCTAAATACAACTGTTCCGAGCATTTTGTGATGTCATAACTATTTGCGGTTTGATAAGGTGTTGAAATATGTCAGAAAGTGACTATACTATTTCGACGAGCCGCCTGAAACAGGAGACGCATACGTATTCACACGTATCCGGAAAAAATTAAGAGGCGGTTACTTACGAGAGTTTGCAATGAATGATACCATACTTACATGCTCCCTTGATTTTCCGCGGGTCTCACCCGGGTCGGCGGCATCCTATGTCCGTATGATTGAGCGGTTGCTTGAACATGTGAATGGTCAGCTTAAAACCAACCCCGGAATTGATGGTCTGATCGGTTGCAATCCTCTTAATTTGATGCGTACTGTCCAACAGAATCACGCATCATTCATGTCTACCATTATTACGCTGAATTCGGTTGAACTCCTGATTCGAACGGTGCCCTGGATGTACCGGGCGTACCACGCGCGAGGGTTCACGTACGACTATTTTTTCGTTGAACTGATAGCGTGGCAGATTGCCGTCGCAGAATGTTTTGATCAGCCTGACCAGAAAACTGAAATCATGTCGGTTTACAAATGGTTGGCAGAGCATCACGAGGATTTGATCAAGCTTTCCCTGACCGGCGCAGCACCCTCTTTTTCCGTTCGGGACGAAGCTGACGAAATGCGGCAGGTCTTCTTGTTACTGCTTCTTGAAGGAGACAGCTACGGGTGCCTCAGGCTTGTTGAACAATCGATCAGGACGGCGGACGATTTGAGGCATTTCTATCTCCATGTCATCTGGCCTGCAATGTGTGCAATTGGACAACAATGGGAGTACAACCGGATTTCCGTTGCTGAAGAACATCTGGCTACGGCAATCGTAGGGCGGGTCATGGCCGGTCTTTATCCAATGATCTCGCTCTGTGGTGTAACGTGTGGAAAGGTTGTCGTCTCTGCCGGACCGAATGAATTTCACGAAGTTGGTGCGCGGATGGTTGCGGACTTCATGGAAATGGATGGATGGGATGTAACCTATCTTGGAGCAAACGTACCAGCCAATGTACTGCTGGATATACTCAGGATACAAAAACCTTTCATTCTGGCATTGTCCATTGCTACGGTGTTCAATCTCGGTAACGGGCAGGAGTTGATTCGAATTGTTAAAGAAGACCCTGAAACCAGAGATATAAAGCTCATGGTTGGTGGGCTTGCGTTCAAAGATATGCCTCATCTTTGGAAAGAGATCGGCGCCGATGGATATGCCGCCGACGCGCATAGTGCCACGCTGCTTTCCAAGGAGTGGTGGAGTGAACGTGGCTATGCTTAGGGCTGATTTGACATGTCATAGCAGGGAAGTTGAATCGTATCTGATGACATCGTGCGCTCTTGGGGTCGTGCTGCTGGACTCCGACCTGACAATTCTGGATTGCAACCTCGGGTTTATGAGGGTGTTCAAGCATCGGCAGAAGCCTGTGGGGGTGCCGCTTGCACATTGTTGTGAGCTTGCCGTCAACGATATACGGTATGGCGAAGAGCTCAGGCTCCCGTGCAGTCCCACGTCAGGTATAGAAGGGATAGTCTATTGTTATCTTATTCAGTCGGGACAGCGGCATATATTGTTCTGTGAAAAACTGCTTCTGACCGAGAGTCGTGTTCTTGAACAAATGAGTACGATGAACGACGAGCTTATCAATCTCCAGCGTGATCTGATAAAGAAAAATCGTCTCCTTGAAAAGATGAAGATTGATTTGGATGAACGCATAGAAGAGCGCACCAGGGAACTGACTGAATCTATGAAATCGCTTGAAAAAAGTGAACGTTTCAAGCAGACGATCATGGATTCTCTGCCTGCAAGTATTGCTGTTATTGATCAGCAGGGTGTGATTCTGACGATAAACAAGAAATGGAAACACTTTGCCCAAACGGGAAGTTTGAACAATAACACATTGCTTAATGTCGGAGACAACTATCTTGACTGTTTTCGGAACGTAGCTGTTTCAGAGAGTGAAGCCTGGAACAATGCTCAAAAAGCGTTGCATGGGATTCAGAGTGTACTTACCGGTCGTCGTAATAGTTTTACTATTGATTATGCCAGTTATGGATCTGACGGAAAACAGTGGTTTCAAATAATCGTTGCCCGGCCGGGTAAAAGTTTTATGGGTGCTGTCGTTTCATTTATTGATATTTCCGCTCTCAAACAATTGGAGATGGACCAACGCGAGTATACCCAGCATGTAGTTGACAGTATTGAGAAAGAACGCATTAGAATAGCCAGGGAGTTGCACGATTCGATCGGACAGTCTCTGACCCTGTTGTCGTTTGATGTAGCCCGCACCCAACAAGAGTTGTTTTCAAATCCTGATATTCTGTCCACGCAACTGGCAGGCATTAGCGATTGCATTCAGAAAATGGTCATAAACGTCCAGAGTATTTGCACCAACCTGCGTCCGGCGTTGCTTGACGATCTTGGTCTGGCTGCCGCAGTCGAATGGTTAGGTGAGGAGTTTTCGCGAAGAAGTGGCATCTCATGCACGGTTATCTGGGATGACTTGATTTACATGAGTCAACACTGCTCTACGGATATCTTCAGAGTTGTTCAGGAATCGCTTAACAATGTTGGTAAGTACTCCCACGCAAGCAACGTAACAATCACTTTCATGAAGCGCGGTAAACGTTTTGTGTTGGAAATCAGTGACGACGGCTGTGGTTTCGATATGGAAATGGTCCGGATTGAACATGGTTTCGGTATCAAAGGAATGCGTGAGCGAGCCGCCTCTTTGGAAGCGGAGTTTGAAATTAAAAGTTCACCGAATAAAGGTACTTCCGTTATTTTGAGTATGCCTTCGGCATAAAGGAGCTTTCAGATGAGAATATTGATAGTTGACGATCATCCCTTTGTACGCCAGGGGCTTATTTATGTCCTTAACCGTGAAATGCAGGATAGTCTTGCCGTTAGTGAGGCTGATTCGCTCTCTTCTGCCTTGTCGCTTCTCAATTCAAACGACTATGATCTTGTATTACTGGATGTGTCGCTTGAGGAGAGCAGCGGGTTGGATGTTTTGGCCTGGATCAAAAATGAGCGGTCGTCGTTACCCGTGTTGATCATCAGTATGCATCCTGAAGACCAGTATGCGTTGCGTGCCATACGATTGGGCGCTTCCGGCTATCTCTCCAAACACTCGGCACCTTCAGATCTTATGACTGCGATTGAACAAATTAAGACGAATGGCAAGTATATAAGTCCCAAGTTGTCACTTCTGCTGGCGAACGAACTTGGCAAACGGAATCATTGTTCGTCAGACCTGCATGAGCTTTTGTCGAATCGCGAGATGGAAATCGGCTGCATGATTGCCTGCGGCAGCACTGCCAAGGAAATTGCCAATAAACTCTGCCTGAGTGTAAAAACAGTAAATACGTATCGTACCCGCCTGCTTCAAAAACTCGATATCCGCAGCAATGTTGATCTCACCGCATATTTTTTGCGCAATAAACTAATCTCCTGAACAGGCGTGCTGTAAAAATACATTTTCAGCCGGGCACATCCTGAACCGGGGGGGGAATATGGGAAGGTCAATGCAGGAATTATTGATATTCAGCTGCTTCATGGAAAAAACACGTGATTCCATTGTAATCAAAGAATATTTTGGTACTGAAATCGGAGGATTCACCGGAGGTAGAATCGTCTGTGCCAGTGCAACAAAAGCTCACCATTATGGCCTGAACAGGGATACTATCCGGGGCTACACCGATTTTGATCTCATGCCTCGTGATCAGGCGGAAAAGGCTCTTCAAGATGACGTTTGGGTGATGAAACATGGTAAACCAATCGAGGATATACGCGAAACAATCACCCACAAAAACGGCGAAAAGGTAAATGTTTCCGTTACTAAATTTCCATGGGTTCTGCCGAGTGGGGAAGTGGTGGGAGTCATGTGTATTGCTCGGGATATTACGCTGAAAGAAAAAGCCAGGCAACAATCTCACGATTTGAAGGAATTTATGATCCGGGAGGTGTTAAAGCCGTTACTCCCCATATTTACTACGGATTTGCAATATTCCCGATCAGGCAGCGCGGTAAAAGCCATCATCTTGCGCGTAATGAGAAAGCTCAATAATGTAAAGGAATAAATGACGTCCATGACAGCGAAAAGTAATCACGTACCGATACCGGTCAAGTATTTCACATAGAGAGGCTTTTGCACTGGCCTTGGCGGGGCAAGTACCGTCATACCGGTGCTGCAGGAAATTGCTTTTGCAGCCTTCATGATTATGGGTTCAAACTCAACCCACAAGCCAAACGCAAGGATTATTACTCCGCATAAGGTAATCGGTTCCATATGTCACTCTCCTTTTCTTCCTGTTGTTCATGATAATTACATCCGGCGGAAAACGCCTATCACCTTGCCTACGATGCTTACCTCGCCATCTTCAGGACGAATAATGATTGGTCCCATGTTCGGGTTTGCCGGTTGCAGGCGGATGTGATCCTGCTCCCGGTAGAACCATTTGAGGGTTACCTCACCATCAACCATGGCAACCACGGTATCCCTGTTATCGGCAGTCGGCTGCGGTCGCACCAACGCCAGATCGCCATCCAGGATACCGGCGTTTATCATCGATTCGCCACTCACCCGCAGGAAAAAACAGTCATTCCCTTTAACCGCCATCGGATCAACGGAGAAGTATCCCTGAATATCCTCAATTGCCGGGGCAAGATGACCGGCGCGGACGGTACCGACTATCGGCAGTGAAACCGAAGGGGAGGTTACTGTCTTCAGGGTAATCCCCCGATTGACATGATCCCGTTTGATGTATCCCTTCCGCTCCAGTGCGCCGAGATGTTTCATAACCGGCAGTGTTCCCGACACATTCAGGTGGCCTGCGATTTCCCTCTGGCTGGGCGCATAGCCGTTATCACCTGCGTACGAGGTGATGAACTGCAACACCTGCTTCTGGCGTTGCGTGAGCGTATTTGGGTTTTGTATGCCATAGGTAGTCATATGACTACCTATACGGAATTTGTGCGCAGATGTCAACAATTACTATACAACAAACGGTATGAAGGGGACTGAAAGCTCCTTCCCCCAGCGTACAAGGTTGGGAGGGGGGATAATCCGCCGTTATTTTGCGCAAGGCCTGTGGCGCATCCGGTGAGATTCGTTGACACGGAGGGAGATCATGCGTATATGATGGGTGAGTGTACGGCGGCAAAAGGAAGGGTTAGGTGTTCAGATGAGTAAAGCAGACAATGCGCGCACAATTGCCGCTTTCAGGCCCCTGGCCCGGTTTGTCGGGGTTTCGATGCGCGATCTTCTGGTAACCGGCGGTCCCCTGGTTATTCTTATCGTCATGGCAATTTGCGCCGCCTACTGGTACATGCGCCCTGCTCCTCCCGACTCCATTACCATAAGCAGCGGCCCACCGGGGAGCATCTTCGGGTTGACCGCCGAGAAGTATAAAAAAATACTGGCTCGCAACGGGGTGAAACTGAACATCCTTTCCTCAGAAGGGTCACTTGACAACCTTAAGCGGTTGACTGACCCGGCAACTCACGTTGATGTGGCGTTTGTGCCGGGCGGATTGTCCGGCGGGATAACGATTGACAAACTTGTCTCGCTCGGAAGCGTATCTCATCAGCCGCTCTTTCTGTTTTACCGGAGTGCGACCCCGATTCACCTGCTCTCCGGGTTGAAGGGGAAACGGTTGGCGATCGGCCCCGAAGGGAGCGGCACCCGCGCGCTGGTTACAACACTGCTGAAGTCGAATGGCATCGAGCCGGGAGGAACCACGCAACTTCTGGCATTGGGGGGAGAAAACGCATCAAGGGCACTGGCTGATAACACGGTTGACGCCATATTTCTGATGGGGGATTCGGCTGCGCCGCAGGTCATAAAGGCGCTCCTGTTGAACAAGGAGATACGGCTCCTGGATTTTGCTCAAGCAGAGGCGTATGTGCGGCGCATGCCGTATCTGTCCAAACTGAATCTCCCCATGGGTGCATTCGATTTCGGTAATAACATTCCCTCCCAGGACGTTACTCTCATCGGGCCGACCGTGGAACTGATAGCTCGCGACACCCTTCATCCTGCGCTCTCGGATATGCTTATTGAAGCGGCAAAGGAGGTACACAGCGGCGCCAAACTGTTGCAGCACGCCGGTGAATTTCCGGCGCCGCTTGAACATGAATACCGCATCAGTGACGATGCGCGGCGCTACTACACCTCGGGCAAGAGCTTCCTGTACCGCAATCTCCCTTTCTGGGTGGCTACCCTGGTAGACCGGTTACTGGTTATCGTGGTGCCGGTCATCATGCTGCTGATACCGGGGTTAAAATTAGTTCCCGCACTCTACGCCTGGAGAATAAAGTCCCGTATTTACCGCTGTTACGGCACGTTGATCGGATTGGAACGTGACATGCTTTTGCAGTCTGCGCCCGAAGAGAAGAAACAGCTGGTCAAGCGGCTTGATGAGATAGAGTCCGAAGTGAGCGCCATGAAAATACCGCTGGCCTACGCCGAACAGTTTTACGTGCTGCGCGATCACATACATTTTGTGCGTGCCAGGAACGCTTTGTAGAGACCGGATCAAGATCCGTTTATCACCCGTTTCAGGTGTCTACTCAGCTTTCCGAAATCATACGGCTTCTGAATAAAATTACGGTCATATATTCCCACCTCGCCCAGTGATATGTGATCAGTTGAGTACCCTGAGGCAAAAATGCACTTGATATCCGGCCTGATAGTACGAATCTTTTTCATCATATCCGTACCATTCATTTCCGGCATGACGATATCGGTAAGAACCAGATCTATCAGTATTGAATGATCTTTTACCAGCTCCACTGCGGTACCCGGAGTGGCGGCCTCATAAACGGTATAGCCGATTTTTTTCAAATACAACGAAATTACATTCCGCACGGCATCCTCGTCTTCAACCAGCAATATTGTGGCATTACCTCCGGCCGCAGTTGCGTCGGCAATCCTGGTAGTAACTTTTACTTGTTTGTTATTGCGAGGAATGTAAACCTTGAAATCAGTTCCACATCCGAATGTACTGTTCACTCCGATGAAGCCGTTGCTCTGTTTGATAATGCCGTAAATGGTGGCAAGCCCAAGACCGGTTCCTTTACCAACGTCCTTTGTAGTAAAAAAGGGTTCAAATACATGTGACAGAGTCTCTTCACTCATGCCGGTTCCCGTGTCGCTAAATGTTATCCTGACGTAATCACCCGGGGGGGAATCATTGATCAAGCTGGAACTGTTCTTATCCAAAGTGACATTTCCGGTCTCAATGGTAATTGTTCCACCATCCGGCATTGCATCCCGGGCGTTGATAGCCAGATTCATAATAACCTGGTCAAGCTGGACCGGATCAATCATGACACTCCAAAGCTTGTCATCGGCAGTAAAGCTGACGGTAATATGTTCGCCTATAAGGCGGGATAAAGATTTAAGAGTCTCAGCGATGACTTTATTTACATCAATATTTTGCGGGTTGATAACCTGCTGCCGTGAAAACAGAAGCAACCGGTAGGTAATATCCCGGGACTGTTCAGCAGCTCGATAAATCTCTCGTAGATGAAGCAATACCTTGTCTCGATTATCAAGTTCCATTTCTATAAGTTCAACATAGCCCATTATCACCATCAGCTTGTTGTTGAAGTCGTGGGCAACACCTCCGGCAAGCTGCCCGACCGTTTCCATCTTCTGGGCCTGATTAAGTTGGTAATTGAGAGTTTCTTTTTCTATCTCCATCTGTTTACGCACCACGGCTGATCCGATATGTGAGCCAATTCCTTCCAACAACTGGACCGTGTCGAGAGATAGACGCCCCTTATTATGGTCATTGAGCTGGATTAAGCCAACTATCGTATCCTTGTTACGAATGGGTACCAAAGCCATGGATGCATAGCCCTGATGCATGCATACATTACGTGGATTTTGCCGGGTATCTGCCTGGAACGGGATGTCAATAATCGGAAACGAATCATTCGTCCAGAAGCTTCCTCCCTGAGTGAAAAACGGATCGGCCGGGTCGGTTCTGCCTGAGATAACCAGGCCGCAGGTGCAATCAAGACCCGCATGCCCTTCATTATCCCGGTGGACGCAGCCATCTTTACTTTGTGTAATCAGCGAATTTTCCGTCAGGAGAAACTCATCGGAAAAACCTGCGTGAGAAAAATACGGGAAATCATCACCGTCTTTCAGACGTATCCCCACGGTATCAAGCCCCATACCGGTCTTCAGTTCCGAGATAACATGCTTGAGGGAATCTTGCAGATCACCAGACGTATTCAAAATCTGGAGGATGGTAAGTGCCATGCTCCTGTATTTTTCCGTCAGCTTTCGTTGAGTAATGTTGCGTACGAAAAACACAAACAGTCCACCATCATCGGGTCGAAACTGGGCACTTGCCTCAACATCAAAAACAGTGCCATTTTTGTGACGGTGATGTGCCTCAAAACGATCTTCCCCGTTCGCCATAATTTTCTTTATATGGGTGGTGATATCCTTATCCGAATCTCGACAGTCCAGATCAGAAATACTCATGGATTGAAGTTCCTGTAAACTGTAGCCACTCATCTTGCAGTAGGATTCATTGGCATCCAGAATGTGACCCTTCACGTCCGCCATCCAGAAACCCTCGGTGGATGTTTGAATGATCATCTGCTGCTTTTCTTCGGATAGTTTACGGGCAGTAAGGTCGCTGAGTACAATACGGAACACGGTTGAGCCGTCCGCTTCCTGCGCGGAGGTGGCCACCAGATGAACCCAGAACCTTGTTCCGTTATTCTTTATCACCCGCAACTCGATAACCTGCGTTTCAGTCGTTAGCAATACCTGTTTACAGAACAGGTGGAAGCGATCTCTATCCTCTTCAATGATAAACTTTGATAGTGGTTGTCTGATTAATGCGCCTCGCGCAACACTCCACATCGTGGCAGCAGTGAGGTTTGCTTCCAGGATCAATCCTTTTCCACTGATAGTGCAATAGCCGACGGGCGCCAGGTCGTAGATTTCAAAATAGCGTGCCCGCTCTCTATCCAGCTCCCCCTGCGTCCTGCGTAATTCTTCGTTCTGCAATTCCAATTCGATCTTATGGACCTGAAGTTCGTGGATCAGCGGATTTGTCTCCAGGTCAGACTGCAGGGACGCTCTTTTAGAAAGTTGTAATACAGCTAACTGACGCAGTGTTTGCTCTGAGTCTCTATTGACAGTTGTCATTGGCTTTTCCTCGTGATCTTTATGTAAGCGCATCCCGCGTCTGATTTCTCTCGGTAATATCTTCCATAGCCAGCAGTATTATATGTGACCCGATATTTTCACGGTAAATTTGCCGGGCATTAAGCAAAATAATCTTATGGCCGTTACCGGGAAAATCATGTTCAACTTCATAACCGTTGATCACCGTATCATGGGGGAGAATCTGCTCAACGAGGACCCGAAACCTGGGGATGTCCCATTGCCGGTTGCCAAGATCGTAAATATAATTGCCGATAGTTTCCTCTGGCGTTACCAGGAACGTTTCATAGAAGCTATGGTTTGCGGTAAGGATCTTCAGATCCGAACTTATTGTTCAAGTCATTATTAGCCCGCGACAGATCGAGCACATTTGATTGCAACTCAGTATTAACCGTAGCCAGTTCCTCGTTGAGGGACTGTAGTTCTTCGTTAGTCGACTGGATCTCCTCGTTCGTTGCCTGAAGCTCCTCGTTTGTTGCTTCAAGCTCCCAGTTGGCAGCCTTGATGAATTCCTCCTTGGCCTGTAGTTCCTGCGTAAGTGCAGCAAAACGTGTTTCGAGATCAACAGGGCATTCTTCAGCATCCGTTATGGATGACACTGATCTCTGCCGCGTCTTATTTGGTCTTACGGCGGTTCCCTTTGGAAAAATCTGCAGAGGCGCCTCCTCAAGAACAACCAGATACAGTGGTGACTCCGGCATTGTTGCAGAGTCCGCGATAACAGGACTCACACTAAGGTTGACAATAGTGTCGCTCCCATTTGTTTTTACGCGCAGTCCTTGCCGAAGTACGAGCTCGTTATACAAAACAGCTTTGTGCAGAGCGGTAGTCAAATCACGCTGCAATCCTTCACGAGCCATTTTCAGGATGTTATTGATTCCGACTTCTCCGGGAACAAGCTCCAGATACACACCGGTATGGCCGTGCAAATAGAGGATATCACCATGAGCGTTAACGAGAGCTCCGGTCTTGATAATCCGTTGTAACAGTGCCTGTTCAGCCAGGACACGAAATGACTGCCTGGCCGGGAATACCGTATTGACCATATTTCGAGAGGTCGATTCGTTTTTTGTCGTCATGGGTGACAGGAACCTGTCCAGATTTGTTCGCGGTCGACCACTCACATCCTCTTTGCGCTGATATAGTTTGAAATCTCTGCTTAGCAGGGAAAACAGATTACCACACTCGCCCACCGTTTCTGATGTGCCAAGAAAGAGGTACCCATTCCGGTTCAGCGCGTAGTGAAACATGGCTATAACTTTCTTCTGCAGATTCCCGTTCATATAGATCAGAAGGTTCCGGCAGCTGATTGATGATGTAGATACAATTTTGCTCTACGACAACGCCATCTTCTACTTCAAAAACCCGCATGCGGGTATAGCGTCGGATCAGGTCGGTAAGGATGCTCTTATGATCTGGCGCCAAATGTTGTACTAAAACAAAAGCCATGCCAGGATCTTTATCTTTTGGCATGCCGGAAAAGAATTTTCCAAAAACAGCAAGCCCACCGGCCGACGCGCCAATCCCAACGATTGGAAAATGGGTTTTCTTTTTGTTAGAGGACATGAGAAGTCTCCAGTCACAAAACAGCCGATACTCGGAAATATCCGCAGCTTCGGCTGTTTTGTGGATGAACCGGAACAATTCTGATATACGTACCTTGTCGGTGACACTGTGCTTATTTCATCAGCATTACAACATAAATACGTGTGTTGAACCACGTTCTGACTGCTTGCGAGCAATGGTTCCGGATGCATATCAGCTCATCGTGTAGGTAATTTACCTACATTTTAGGTCGCATTTAGCCTACACAAAAATCATCCTTTGGCTGACTGTTGCAAACAGAAATAATCGTACATAACTACGCGCAAATTACTGGCCTCTATGAATTTTCGCATTAGGAGAAGGATAATGAATAGTGTGGAGATTTATGGCCAAAACGTGTCAGAGCGAAGACCCACGTATATTGTTGGTATCGGAGCCTCAGCAGGTGGCCTGAATGCACTGGAACTGTTTTTCGACAACATGCCGGCTGACAGTGGCATGGCCTTTGTCGTAATCCAGCATCTCTCCCCCGATTTCAAAAGCCTTATGAGTGATTTGTTGTCTCGTCACACCCGCATGCCGATTCACCCGGTTACCGAAGGAATTGAACTCCAGGCAAATGGTATCTACCTGATCCCTCCCAAAACTCAGATGACCGTTATGAACGAAAAACTCTCTCTTACGGAACGGGTTTCGGGTCAACATCTGGAGTTGCCCATCGACGTTTTCTTTCATTCCCTGGCAAATGACGCTGGCGAGAAGGCTGTCGGTATTATTCTTTCCGGCACCGGGTCGGACGGTTCCCGTGGCATCCAGTCAATCCACAAAAGCGGGGGGTTGGTGCTAATCCAGACTCCGGAGCTGGCCCAATTTGATGGCATGCCGCGCAACGCCATAGCTTCGGGTATGAGCGACCACACTCTCGCTCCCGATAAAATGCCTGACCTTCTGATGGAATACGCCAACTGTCCACCGGCTGCGCGTGAGGATATGCTCAGCAAGCTTGCAGTGCTGGTTGACGAAGGCGAGTATGCCGAGTTATTTGCACTTCTGCGTCGCAGTTACAATCTGGATTTTTCCAAATACAAGGGCGCTACCGTGGGACGTCGCATTATGCGCCGTATGGAGTTACTCCAGATCCCCAGGAGTTCCGACTATGCATCTATTGTTTCGGGTGACCCGAATGAACTGGAAGCGCTTTACAA
>CAIYZD010000585.1 GCA_903930585.1 uncultured Geobacteraceae bacterium
CGTACTTATAAGTTTATATATATTTTATCTATATTGTGAGCGGTAAATAAAAAGTCATTTCGTGACTTTAATTTATAGCCGCATTAATTTTTAAGCGTTTGCCCCTTCTTGTTAAGTAATCCATTCCTGTGCAGCGCTTACCATGGACTAAACAACGCCAATTCAAAATCGTGAAAAGGCTTCCTGAATGGTTATTAATCTCTAACGATCATGGGTAAATGAGCACCAATTCCACCCCTCCACTGGCAACCGTTACGGTGGTTATCGGCAAAGTAATTGTCCGGACTGAAGACGGTTCCATGCGTCTGCTTCAAAAGGGTGACGTTGTCTATACTGGTGACGTTGTTTTAGCAGAAGAAGGAAGTATGGCGGAATTTAATACGCCAAGTGGTAAATCCCTTAATGTAACAGCAAACCAGGCGATTCTACTCAATGCCGAATTTAGTAATCGTGATGGCAAGGGCGTTGAAAATTTCGCACTATCTCCCGGCACACCAACCGTTCATCCTCAGGAGAAAAGTCAGGAGTATGAGCACCAGCACAGCCATGGTTTTTTACGGATCGGCCCTCTTTACGAAAATAAAGCCAATCAACCCTACCGTTTCTGGTCGTTTATCGGAAAGTATATGCGGGATTTGTTTGATGTTCGCTGGACAAATTCCCGTGACAGCGAATATGATACGATCTCTGATGGTCACGCGACAATGGATGAACGGATAGCAATGCCACTCTCTCCCCTGCTTTTTCATGATGAACTCCCGGCAGAGGAGCCAAAAAAATTCATACCGTCCTCCTGGGATGAACGGCACCTGAATTATCTCCCCAAAGCGCAGGATGACAAGGGTGTAGTTATTGAAGGCGAAAAAAGTACAACCGGAAATGTTCTGGATAACGATAGCAACGGCACCGGGCCATCAAAAGTTATCTCCATTACCTGGCTGCGCGAAGGAGATGGTGCACCTGTTTCCGCTCCAATTCCACTATCTGGTTCAATAACTGTCTATACGCTCTATGGCACCCTAACAATCAGCAGCGACGGAAAATGGAGTTACATAAGTAATCCGTCAGAAATTCATGGCGCGGACAATGTTCTGCACGATAGAGTACAGTATACCATTTCCGATATAGATGGCGATAGGGCGTCAGCCTGGCTTGTTATTGATGTGCTTGACACCGCTCCGGCCACCACTCCAACCTCCGTCAGTGTCAACGAAAAAAACTTGCCGGACGGCACAAGCCAGTTTCCCGCCGGATTGATTGTTGACGGTTCGCTTGGAGTAATTGTTAATGCCGATGAGATCATCAGTACCAGATTCACCATTGCAACAAATGACCCCAGCGGTTTGACCTCAAACGGCCTCACCGTCCAATACTTTCGCTCCCCTGACGGAAAAACACTCATCGCTTACACCGGCAGCGATCCGACGACAAACAAGGTCTTTACCGTCGTTATCACTGATGCTGACCCCAACAACCCGCAATACCGCTTTACCCTGCTGGACCAGCTTGATCATGCCTATGACGATGGCACAAACACAAAAACGATCAGCCTCGGCTACGAAGTGACCGATAATGATGGCGACAAGGTGAAGGGTGTGATTACCGTTAATGTGATTGATGACGTACCGGTACTGAAGGGCAACACCTTCAGCATCGCGGTGCAGGAAGACGCACTGAATAACTACAACAGCGAAAACGGCAGCGGCTCGACCGGCAACGGTGAGGTAACGACGCCGCTACAAACGACGACGGC
>CAIYZD010000586.1 GCA_903930585.1 uncultured Geobacteraceae bacterium
GCCATTGTTGTTTATCCTGTTGTTTTGGATGGCGTAGCCGTGGCGCTTGATCAGCAGGGATGCACAGGAGGGGCAGGTGGTGTTTTCACCCCCTTCGCCCGGTACGTTCCCTTCATAGACGTAGCGCAATCCGGCGGACAGGCCGATGTCGCGCGCCTTGCGCAGGGTTTCGACCGATGTCCGGGAGCGGTCGGTCAAGAGATAGGTGGGGTAGTATTGATTCACATGCCAGGGGGTATCGACCCCCAGGTTGGCGACGATGAACTCTGCCAGGTTTTGCAGTTCGCCGTCCGAGTCGTTGAGACCGGGGATGATCAGGGTGGTGAGTTCGAGCCAGATCCCTTGTTTGCGGTATTCCATGATCGAGTCGAGTACTTCGGACAGCCGGGCGTGGACAACGTCGCGGTAGAATGTTTCGGAAAACCCTTTCAGGTCGATGTTGGCCGCATCGAGAAACGGGGCGATGGTTGCCAGCGCTTCCGTGCTGATGTAACCGTTGGTGACGAATATGTTTTTAAGCCCCGCTTGCCGGGCGAGACGGGCGGTGTCGCAGGCAAACTCGAAGTAGATTGTCGGTTCGGTGTAGGTATAGGAGATCGAGCTGCAACCATTGTCGATGGCCCGCTGTACGATTGCGTGCGGTGTCTGTTCTCTTCCCCCGATGGGGGCGTTCCGGTCTGCCTGGGAGATTGAGTAGTTCTGGCAGTGACGGCAGCGGAAGTTGCATCCTACCGTGGCGATAGAGTAGGTACGGCTCCCCGGCATGACATGGAAGAGTGGTTTCTTCTCGATCGGATCGACATGTTCGGCGCACACTTTGCCGTAGACCAGGCTGTAGAGAGTACCTCCCCGGTTCTCGCGGACGGCGCAGACGCCGCGGGCGCCGTCGCCGATCAGGCAGTTGAACCGGCAGAGCCGGCAGCGTACCTGCAAGTTCCCTTCACGTTCGTAAAACAGTGCTTCCTTCATCCGGCGCCTCCCGCACTACAGGGCTTTTCGTTTGTCGTATGCCTCAGGGAACTGATTCCGGGATAATCATGCCACAAGTTGGCGATCCGTCAAGCATTACATGCTTGATCTTTCAATGGTGAGAGATACAATCAGATGCATATATTCGCGTGACGGGAGGAACCCATGATTAAAGGCAGCACAGTCCGTCGGACCGACCACCCGGTTGACGCTATTTTCCCGGATCGTTGGTCGCCGCGTGCCATGTCCGGCGAAGAAATTCCGCTTGAAGAATTGATGACGTTGTTCGAGGCGGCCCGCTGGGCGCCGTCATCCATGAACAATCAGCCGTGGCGAATCCTGTTTGCCCGCCGTTCCGGTGAACAGTGGCCGCTGTTTTATGACCTGCTGTCCGACAGCAACAAGATCTGGTGCGACCGCGCCGCGGTATTGGTGCTGATCGTTTCGTGCACCACGTTTTCCAGCGGAATCTTCTGCCGCACCCATTCTTTCGATAGTGGGGCGGCCTGGATGAGCCTGGCGTTGCAGGGGAGCATGAGAGGCTATGTTGTGCATGGCATGCAGGGGTTCGACTACGAACGGGCCCGCGCCGGGCTGGATATCCCGGACAATTTCGGGGTGGAGGCCATGGTTGCCATCGGCCTGCCGGGCCGGATCGAAGAATTGCCTGATCAGTTGCAGGCGCGGGAGACGCCAAATGACCGCAGGCCGCTGTCGCAAAGCATCTGCGAAGGGGTATTCTGTTTCCCGGAGTGAGCGCCCGCGTCGTACACGCGGGAACTCCGGATTGCCAACGGCGGTAGTGCCACGCTTGCCGGTTTTCGGGCCGGCGACCCTGGCGACATCCCCCGGCGTTACCACAAATTCTAAACTCGCTGCCGATCTTGTAGCGGGTAGTTCCGGTAATGCTTCCCTTTTAACCTAAAGTGCAGTATAAGAAAAAAACGTGGCTTGCGATCACCTCGCAGGCCATTTTTATCCCTGAATCCGTGACACCTGAATGGCGTGCCGAGTGAAATGCCGAAGTCAATCGCCGCCTCTGTTCACGGATCTCCACTTCACAACCTACGAAAGTGCTCTCATGCTCCGGACAATCGACGCCCTCTTTCCAGAAGAACAACAGATTCCCCCTCAATATCGAATCACCCGGCAGCTCAAGCAGGATTGCTACCTAATCGACGGCGAACTGCGCCGTTGGGAGGGGCCGCTCCAGGAGGTCCATTCTCCGGTCCGGATTCGTTCCGCCGCCGGATCCGCGCAACAGCGTATCGGCGAGGCGCCGCTTTTGACCGGGGGTGCGGCACTCGAAATATTGGCCGTTGCGGTACGGGCCTATTTAAATGGCCGGGGTCTCTGGCCGACGATGTCGGTGGGTGAGCGGATCAAGTGTGTCCAGCGCTTTACCACGGCCATGCTGCAGAAGCGAGACGAAATTGTGACTCTTTTGCAGTGGGAAATAGGCAAATCACTGCAGGAGGCGGAGCGTGAGTTCGACCGGACGGTCACCTACATCCGCGACACGCTTGAAGCGTTGAAAGAGCTGGACCGGGCATCGTCCCGTTTTGTCATCCAGCAGGGGATCATCGGGCAGATCCGCCGCGCTCCTCTGGGGGTAGTACTCTGTATGGGCCCCTATAATTTTCCGCTCTATGAAACATTTACCACCCTGATTCCGGCGTTGGTAATGGGCAACACTATTCTTTTGAAGCCCCCCCGTTTCGGTATTTTAATCTTTCAGCCGCTTTTGGAGGCGTTTCGCGATTCGTTTCCGGCCGGTGTGGTCAATACGGTCTATGGCGATGGTGAAACGGTGGTCCCGCCTCTGATGGCTTCCGGCCAGGTGGATGTGCTCGGTTTTATCGGCACCCACCGGGTCGCCGATGCGCTGCGCGCGGTGCATCCCCGACCGCACCGTCTCCGCTGCGTATTGGGGCTGGATGCCAAGAACCCGGCGGTGATTCTCCCGGATGCCGACCTTGACCTGACTGTGGCGGAATGTATTCAGGGGAGCCTGACCTATAACGGTCAGCGCTGTACCGCACTGAAGATCATGTTTGTGCATCGTTCCATTGTGGATGATTTTCTGCTCCGGATGGCGGCGGCGATACGTGCTCTTACCTGTGGCATGCCGTGGGAGCAGGGGGTTACGATCACGCCGCTGCCGGAGCCGGAAAAACCGGCGTACCTGGAAGAATTGGTTCGAGATGCGAAAGCCCATGGCGCCCAAATCGTGAATCCGGGCGGTGGTGTCGCCAGTGGCTCGTTTTTCTACCCGGCACTGTTGTATCCGGTGACGCCCGACATGCGGATTTATGATGAAGAACAGTTCGGGCCGGTCATTCCGGTTGTGCCGTTTGACGATATCGGTGAACCGATCGAATATGTGGTGGCCTCGAATTACGGCCAACAGGCGAGTATTTTTGGGCAAAATACCGATTTGCTGGCCCAATTGGTCGATGCGCTGGTGAATCAGGTCTGCCGCATCAATATCAACAGCCAGTGTCAGCGAAGCCCGGACAGCTTCCCGTTCAACGGCCGTAAAAACTCCGCCGACGGCACCCAGTCGGTTGCCGACGCCTTGCGGATCTTTTCCATCAGGATCGTGGTGGCGGCGCGGGAAACAGAGGCAAACCGGGAGATCATCACCGGCATTGTGCGTGAGCGGAAATCACATTTTCTTTCAACTGATTATATGCTGTAATTGAAGAGGTTTATTATGACAATCAGTCAAACGCTTCAGGGTAAAACAGAAAAACTCCGCGCCATTCTGGCAGAGATGGGTGGGTGTGTCATCGGTTTTTCGGGCGGCGTCGATTCGACGCTGCTGTTTGCGGTGGCTGCCGAATTGCTGGGGGAGCGGGCGATAGCCGTGACGGCAACGTCGAAGACCTATCCTGAGCGGGAGTTGAATGAAGCGCGCGAACTGGCTGAACGAATCGGCGGGCGGCATCTGGTGATCGTTTCCGAGGAGCTGGATATTCCCGAGTTTCGCGATAACCCCCGCAATCGCTGTTATTACTGCAAAAAGGAGCTGTTCGGCAAACTGAAGGAGATTGCCGAACAAGAAGGGGTCGGGTATATGCTGGACGGCACCAACTGCGACGATGCGGGTGACCACCGTCCGGGAAGGGTCGCGGGGGCAGAACTGCGGGTCCGAAGTCCATTGGAAGAGGCCGGTTTTACCAAAAAGGATATTCGTGATCTGTCCCTTTATATGGGGCTGCCGACCTGGGACAAGCCGGCCTTTGCCTGTCTTTCGAGCCGTTTTCCCTATGGCACCGCCATTACCCCCGAGCGGGTCGATCAGGTCGGTCTGGCGGAAGAATCGCTGCGCGGTCTTGGTTTCCGGACACTGCGGGTGCGCTACCACGGGAGTGTGGCGAGGATCGAGCTGGGTGAAGAGGAGTTTGAACGTGCAACCGGAGTTTTGCGGGAGGAAGTCGTCAGGAAGGTGAAAGAGGCCGGTTTTACCTACGTGGCACTTGATCTGCAAGGGTATCGCACCGGGGCGATGAACGAGGAGCCGGCCTGACGCCGTGTGTCCGAGACATCACTATTTCAGGTCGTGATCGAGCGTGAGGCCGTAGGTCGCGATCTTGCGATCCAGTGTTTTGCGCGAAATGCCCAGAATTTCCGCCGTGTGGTTTTTGAAGTATCCGGTCGCTTTCAGCGTCCGTTCAATATGGCGACGCTCCAGTTCTTCGAGTGAGCTTTCGCACAGGTCGGTGGCCGGGGGTGGTGCGGCTGCTGTGGTCGCGCTCTTTAATATGGGGAGCAAATCGGCTGTAACCGATTCCCCCAGAGCCAGTATAACGGCCCGTTCCATGATATTCTGCAATTCTCTCACATTTCCCGGCCAGTGGTACTCCCGCAGAACCGTGAGAGCCCGGTCGTCGAGCCCCGTTATTTTCTTTTTCAGGCGTGTGGCGTATTTTTTCAGAAAATGAAGCGCCAACGGTTCGATATCTTCTTTTCGGTCGCGGAGTGACGGTAACGGAACCTCGATGACGTTCAAACGGTAATAGAGATCTTCTCGGAACCGTCCATCCCGAATCTCCTTCTCCAGATTTTTGTTGGTTGCCGCCACAAAGCGCACATCGATAGTGCAGGAGCGGGTTGAACCGACCGGGATGAATTCCCGCTCCTGAAGTACCCGCAGCAATTTTGCCTGAACGGCCAGGCTGACATCGCCGATTTCGTCCAGAAAAAGCGTGCCTCCGTCGGCTTCGAGAAGAAGTCCCTTGTTGTTGGCGGTCGCCCCGGTAAAAGCGCCCTTGATATGGCCGAACAACTGGCTTTCAAGGAGTGTGTCGGTAAAGGCGGCGCAGTTGAGCGACAGGTAGCGCTTGTCGCGGCGCTGGCTGTTGAAGTGAATGGCCCGGGCGATCAGTTCCTTGCCGGTGCCCGATTCTCCACTGATCAGAATATTCGCCTCGCTGGATGCTACCATGCAGGCCAGATTGTATGCTTCGCGGAACAGGTGGCTCGTGAATACGATTTCACCGGGTGCCGTATGCCGCAGCAGTTCCTCTTTGAGACCCCGGTTTTCCGTAATCAACAGCTTCCTCTCCAGCGCTTTTTCCAGAACATCCAGGATCTTCTCTTTCGGAAACGGTTTGGCGATATAGTCGTAGGCGCCGAGCTTGATTGCCTCGACGGCCGAATCGATGGTGCCGTATGCGGTCATGATAACGGTCGGCAGCGCCGGATGACGTTGCCGGACTTTTTGCAGGACTTCGATTCCGGAGATGCCGGGCATCTGGATGTCCTGAAGCAGAAGATCGGGAATGATAGCGCCTTCACTCTCCAGTCGTTGCAGGACCGATTCGCCATCGCAGAACAGTTCTACCGCAAAGCCGTGTGCCAGCAAGAGCTTTTTCAAATACTGCCTCATCTGCTCTTCGTCATCGCAAATGAAGATCAACCCTTCTGAAATCATATTCCGGACCCTTCCAGCACTTGGTTTATCAATGATCAGACCGTGATGCAATGAAAATGTGATGCGCGGCGCACGTCCGGGAAACAAGCCAATTCATTTGAGCCAATTCATTTGACTTTATGAGCGTTTATCGCGTATAAAGTCAGATCCACATGTTTGATAAACTCCTTTACATAGAAACATTCGGCTGCCAGATGAATGTGAACGATTCCGAGCGGATCGTCTCCATGTTGACTGACCTCGGCTACGCACCGACCAATGATCCGGCTTCTGCCGATATGATCCTGCTCAATACGTGCAGCGTGCGGGGTGGAGCAGAGGAAAAAGTCTATCGGCGGCTTGCAAATCTTCGCATTTACAAGCGTGACGGCAAGAAACAGATAATTGCGGTCGGTGGTTGCGTTGCCCAGCAGGAAGGGGAGGAACTCCTCCGAAAACTTCCCTATCTGGATCTGGTAATCGGCACCCACAATCTGCATCTGCTGCCCGATATGGTGCGGGCTGCCGAACGCGGCGAGCGGCGCTCCGAGACCTCATTTATCGATAACGACCAGCGCCTTGACCTCTTTCCGTCAATCAAGGGGGAATCCCGTCTCTCCCGGTTTGTTACGGTTATGCAGGGGTGCGACAATTTCTGTTCGTACTGTATCGTCCCCTATGTGCGTGGCCGTGAAATCAGCCGCCGTTCAACCGATATTCTCTCCGAAGTCAGGCAGCTTGCGGACGAAGGGGTCCGGGAAGTAATTCTGCTCGGCCAGAATGTAAATTCATACGGTCTTAAAACCGGGAATGAACCGACCTTCGCCCAACTGCTTCGTCGGGTTGCCGAAATCGACGGTATAGACCGCATCCGTTTTACCACGTCGCATCCCAAGGATATGTCCGATGAACTGATCGCCTGCTTTGCCGACGTTCCGAAGCTCAGCAGCCAGATTCATCTGCCGGCGCAATCCGGAAGTGATGCCGTGCTGAAGCTGATGGGGCGCGGCTACAGCCGTGCTTCTTATCTGGATAAGGTGCATAAGCTCAAGACGGTCCGCCCGGATATCGTTATTACCGGTGATGTTATTGTCGGTTTTCCCGGCGAGCATGAAGCGGATTTTGAACAGACCCTCTCCCTGATGGAAGAGGTGCGCTATATCGACCTGTTTTCATTTGTCTACTCGGCGCGCCCCGGCACCAAAGCGGCCGATTTGAACGACGACCTGTCCCGGGCGGAAAAACTGGCCCGTCTTGACCTTTTGATGCAACTCCAGCGCCGCCATACCAGTGAAATCAGCCAGAACTATATCGGCAGCGTGATGTCCGTTCTTGTCGAAGGGGAAGGTAAGTTTCCCGGCCAGGTGTCCGGCAAGGCCGATATCGGTCGCATCGTCAACTTTGCCGGCGAGAGTTCCCAGATCGGCACGTTTACCGATGTCAAAATCACCAAAGCCTATCCTAATTCGTTGTTGGGCGAGCTGCTCGCCTAGATTCACGGGGTGTAATTATGTCTAATGAATCAGTTCACAATTCTTTGCCAAGCTCTGTAAGAGTTGAATCGACTGGTGGTTGTGTTATGGGGGGAAGTGCTATAGTCAGTAACTTCCTTAGTACGATTATGGAAGAGGATTTGAAAAGCGGCAAGCACAGTAGTATCGTGACCCGTTTCCCGCCTGAACCGAACGGATATCTGCATATCGGTCACGCCAAGTCTATCTGCATCAACTTTGGCCTGGCTAATTATTTCGGTGGCCGCTGCCATCTCCGTTTCGACGACACCAATCCGGCCAAGGAAGAGCAGGAGTACATTGATTCCATCAAGGAGAGTGTGCGGTGGCTCGGTTTTGACTGGGGAGAACATCTGCATTTTGCTTCTGATAACTTTGAAAAGTTTTACCAGTGGGCGGTATTTCTGATTGAGCAGGGCAAAGCGTACGTCGAGGATCTGAATGCCGAGCAGATCCGGTCCTATCGCGGCACACTGACCGAACCGGGAAAAGAGAGCCCGTATCGCGACCGGTCTGTTGAAGAGAATCTCGATCTGTTCAGTCGTATGCGCGACGGAGAATTTCCGGATGGAACCCGTGTGCTGCGTGCCAGGATCGATATGGCGTCTCCCAATATGAATCTGCGCGATCCGGTTCTCTACCGGATTCTCCATGCGCCGCATCCGCATGTCGGCGATACCTGGAAGATCTACCCCATGTACGATTTTGCCCATGGTCAGACCGATGCCATCGAAGGGATCACCCATTCGATCTGCACTCTGGAGTTTGAATCCCACAAGCCGCTCTATGAATGGTTTCTGGATAATTTGCCGGTTCCGGCCAGGCCGCGTCAATACGAATTTGCCCGGTTGAATCTGACGTATACGGTGATGAGCAAGCGGAAGTTGCAGGAGCTGGTACAGCTCGGCATTGTCAGTGGCTGGGACGACCCGCGAATGCCGACTATTGCCGGAATCAAACGGCGCGGCTACACACCGGCGTCGGTGCGGGCTTTTTGCGAACAGATCGGTGTCGGACGGAGCGATTCATGGATCGATGTCTCCATTTTGGAAGAGTGCGTTCGCGCCGACCTGAATGAATCGGCGCCGCGGGTTATGGGGGTGCTGCGTCCGCTCAAGCTGGTCATTGATAATTATCCGGTCGATCTGGTTGAAGAGCACATGGCGGCCAATCATCCTCAAAAACCGGAAATGGGGAGCCGCACGGTTCATTTTTCCCGTGAAATATGGATTGATGCCGATGATTTCATGGAAGTGCCGAGCAAGGGCTTCCATCGCCTGACCGTTGGCGGTGAGGTTAAACTGCGCTCCAGCTATATCGTAAAATGTACCGGCGTAGTAAAGGATGAACAGGGCTCTCTACTGGAGCTGCATGGCGAGTACGATCCTGCATCGCGCGAGGGGATTCATACAGCTGACGGTCGCAAGGTGAAAGGGGTGATTCACTGGGTTTCCGTTGCGCATGCCGTTACCGCCGAAGTTCGTCTGTTCGACCGGCTTTTCAGCGACCCGAATCCGGACCGGGGGGGGGCTGACTACAAGCAGTTTCTGAATCCCTGTTCGGTAGAAATTCTGCCCGACTGCAAGCTTGAAGCACGCCTGGCCAATGCGGATGTTGAAACCCGCTACCAGTTTGAACGCATGGGCTATTTCCGGCAGGATCCGGCGGATTCGCACCAAGAGAAGCTTGTTTTCAACAGGATAGTGACCTTGCGGGATGTCTGGGCTAAGAAGTAATATATGAAGGATAGGTGTTTAACTATATGAAAAAAGAGAACTTTAAATCTGGATTTGTTTCCATTATCGGTCGTCCGAATGTCGGCAAATCAACACTCCTGAACTGCATAATCGGCGAGAAGATTGTCATCACATCAGATAAGCCGCAGACGACCCGCAACCGGATTCAGGGGATTCATAACATACCCGGCGGCCAGATCGTGTTCATCGATACCCCCGGTATCCACACCGGACGGTCCCGGTTGAACAAAAGCATGGTGGATGTGGCGCGTTCGGCCATCAGCGGGGTTGATCTCCTGATGCTGGTCGTCGAAGCGACTACCGCCGCCGATGCCGCCTTTGTCCAGGACGTCCTTAAAAAAGTGACCATTCCGACCGTGCTGGTTATCAACAAGATCGACCTGCTTGCCGACAAGAATCAGGTGCTGAAGAAAATTGCCGATTGGGCGGCGCTTTTTCCGTTTCGGGAGATTGTGCCGATTTCGGCTGGCCGCAATGACGGTGTAGAGCATCTGGTTTCTGTCGTCAGCGGGTATCTTCCCGAAGGTCCGGCCATGTTTCCTGATGATATTCTGACCGACATGCCGGAAAAATTTATCGTTGCGGAAATGATCCGTGAAAAAGTATTCCGTCTGACACGCGACGAGGTGCCGTATTCGACGGCGGTCGTAGTGGAGAGCTTTATCGAGCGTGAGAACGGCGTAATTGCCATCTCCGCTGCCATCATGCTGGAACGGGACACCCAGAAAGGAATTATCATCGGCACGAAGGGCGACATGCTCAAAAAAATCGGTACACAGGCCCGCCAGGATATCGAGCGATTGCTTGATACCAGGGTCTATCTGGAACTATTTGTCAAAGTAGTTGAAAACTGGAGCGAACGACCGTCAAAATTGCGGGAGCTGGGATACGAATAACCGGTAATCATCCTGGTTGCAAATGCCGCTGAACGGGAAAACAGTGC
The DNA here is from genome assembly GCA_903930585.1 of uncultured Geobacteraceae bacterium. GTDB lineage: Bacteria > Desulfobacterota > Desulfuromonadia > Geobacterales > Pseudopelobacteraceae > JACRCG01. The sequence continues at coordinate 10,099 of CAIYZD010000586.1, forward strand.
CGGGTTAGCGGCTTTTTTATTATTGTTGACACCGTTTTATGTATCCCCTTGACCATACAGCATACATCATATATCATACCTATGGAGGTGTGATATGAAGCGGACTACTATTTTTGCCGATGATCATCTGCTTGATGAGGTGAAGCACTTGGCAAAAGCTCAGAAGAGCAGCGTTGCAACAATAGTTAGAGAGGCCCTGGTAAGTTACCTTGCCGCGCATAAGCCGAAACAGGCCACGAACCTGGCGTTTATTGCCATTGGTGAAAGTGGTGAGTCGGATATTGCGGAACGCCACGAGGAGCTTTTGTGGCAAAAATAATTTCAATAGCTCCTGTTCTGGTTGATACCGGTATCATCTATGCCCTTGCCGACCGTTCCGATGCCTGGCATGTCCGGGCTCGCGACTTTGTGGAAAATTTCACAGGCACGCTGATTGTGCCTGCCACAGTTATTCCGGAAGCTTGCTATCTCTTGCAGGCACATCTTTCGCTCCAGGCTGAAACCGCTTTTGTCAATTCGATAATCAACCGGGCTTTGAGGCTTGAACAGGTTGATGAAGATGATTTGAGCCGTGCTGTTGCCCTAATGGATGCATATCCCGATCTCAAGATTGGCCTTGTCGACGCATCGGTTGTCGCAGTGGCGGAGCGTCTTAATATCTCCGCAATTATGACGACTGATCGCCGTCATTTCTCGGTCATACGCCCTCAAAATTGTGCGGCATTTACATTGCTGCCGTAAAGTCAGGAACCTTAATGAAACCTTTAGTAGCCATTGTCGGCCGTCCCAATGTAGGTAAATCAACGCTCTTCAATCGACTCCTCGGCCATCGCCGCGCAATTGTCGACGACACTCCCGGGGTTACGCGTGATCGCAACTACGCGAACATAACCCGTTTTGAAAAACCCTTCATTCTTATCGATACCGGTGGATTCGAGCCGGTAACCGAAGACCGTCTGCTGCAGCAGATGCGCGAACAATCACGGCTGGCAATCGAGGAGGCGGATGTCATCATTTTCATGATGGATGCCAGAAGCGGCCTTACTCCGGCTGACATCGAAGTTGCCGGTATGCTGCGGCGCGTTAAAAAACCGATTTTTTTCGTAGTCAACAAAGTCGATGGCGAAAAGCTGGAGAATGAGTCGGCAGAGTTCTATTCCCTCGGTATTGGTGAGTTATATACCATTTCGGCGGAACACAATCGCGGGGTTATCGACCTGGTTGAAAACATCATGGAAGTTTTTCCGCCGGTCGATGCCGCCGATCCGGAAGAGAATGTCACCCGTATCGCCGTGGTGGGGCGCCCCAACGTCGGCAAGTCATCTCTGGTTAACCGGCTGCTCGGCTTTGAACGGGTTGTGGCGAATCCGACCGCCGGCACAACCCGTGATTCGATTGATACCCCTTTCACCTGTAACCAGAAACCGTACGTCCTGATCGATACCGCCGGTATACGCCGCAAGGGCAAGACGACCGAAAAACTTGAAAAGTATAGCGTATGCGACGCGTTACGCAGTATTGAACGGGCCGACGTGGTGCTGATGGTGATTAATGCCGAAGAGGGGGTTACCGAACAGGATGAGCGCATTGCCGGGTATATTCATGAAGCCGGGAAGGGGTGCGTGTTTGTCATCAACAAGTGGGATCTGCTTGAAAAGGACAATACCACTCTCGGCATTTATATTGCCAAGATCAGGGATGGCTTCAAATATCTTGCCTATGCGCCGATTGTCTGCGTTTCCGCCAAAAGCGGGCAACGTACCGGAAAAATTATCGCCACCGTTGATGAAGTAATGGAGCAGTATTGCCGTCGCGTGACCACATCGGAGCTGGTGCACGTGTTTACCGACGCCATCGAATCGCACCATGCCCCCTTGTCTCACGGGCGGCGGGTGAAATTCTATTTTGCCACCCAGGTTGCAACCAGGCCGCCGGCCTTTGTAATCTTCACCAATCAGCCCGACAACATCCACTATTCCTATGAACGCTATCTGATCAATAAATTTCGTGAAGCATTCGGTTTTGACGGGGTTCCCTTGCGTCTGATGTTCCGTGGAAGGGAAAAATCCGACCCGTCACGCAAGGGATGACCGTACACATTTCACACAATTGTCGTTCCCTTTAAAGGCTTTACTTGAGATCACGGTTGCGATATATTTCGCCAGATTTTATCCCCGCTTACAGAATCGAAACAGCAGGTATCCGCTGATACTCTGCATACAGGTTGTATCTCATGAGTCTGGTCGGTAACCTTGAAGAACTCGGACTTGGCGATATTTTGCAAATCGTCAGTCTCAGCAGAAAAACCGGTATTCTTACTCTTAGCAGCAAGGGAAAGACGGGTACGGTTTTTTTTCGCCAGGGGCAGGTAGTCAGAGCAGCGTCATCTACGTACCAGTCGAGTCTTGGAAAGGTGCTGATTCAAAAAGGGATCATTGATCAGGCCGTGCTGCAAAAGGCACTTGCTCTCCAGGAACTGAACGCGTTTTCCGAGCTTCTGGGAGTAATACTTGTGAATACCTTCGGTGTTTCACAAGTGATTATAGAGGATGTGGTACGGGAACAGATTGAAAATGTCGTGTTTTCGCTGTTTGCCTGGACAGACGGTACCTTCAATTTTAAAGTTCAGAATACGATTGAAGCGGTTGACGGTACAAAAATGGATCCGCTGCAGTTCATGCTGGACCAGGGACTGAATCCGCAGTTTCTGGCCATGGAAGGGACCAGGATTCTCGATGAGAAGCGTCACGCGGTTGCCATGGGGGGAGGCGGTGATTACCCGGCTGATGATGAAATGGATTTTGCGTTTGATCTGATAGATGACTCGGATGTTCCGGTAGCGTCTTCGCCCGGAGTTCAACAATCGCTTGTTGTCGTTGACGATGATGGCCCGACAGTGGCGGCGATTGCCGCAGGGTTAACGGAAATGGGGTTTGTCGTTCATGCCTTGACCCGTAGTGAAGATGCGCTGATCAAGATTGATACCCTGTACCGCTGCGGTGAGCACCCTGCCGTTCTGGTTGACCTGATTATGCCGAAAATGGATGGATCAGGCGTGCTGGGGGGGATTGAGCTCCTTGAACTGCTGCATAACAACTTTAAAGATCTGCTACTGATCGCCATGGCCGACTATCATCACGCGGAAGCCGGTAAAAAGGTTCGTGAACTCGGATGTCCGCTTATCATCAAGCCGCGCCGGGTCGAAATAGATTCCCCCGTTATGAGTAGTTTTCTAACCAGGGTGACGGCGGAAATCGGCAATGATTCCGACCATAGCATTTTAGGGGAGTGGCAGGATCGCTTCAATCTTGGTGATGAACTTCGAATTGAACTGGGGGAGGATAGCGATATTCCTCCTGTCATCGAATCTTCCCAGCAGCCTGGCGGTTTTTCCCTGCTGAGGGGGATGCTCGAAGAACTGAATAACCCGGATCTGCAGGGTGGCGGCGTTTTGTTGCTGGTACTTCGTTTCGCATCCGAATTCGTCAACAGAGCTATCGTTTTTACCATTACAGACCAGATTATTTCAGGCTTCGGGCAATTCGGCATCACCGGCGGTGCTGTCAGCGGAGATGAGTGTGTACGGTCTATTCATTTATCGAGGGAATCCGTTTCACTGTTCACCAAGCCTCTTCAAACCGGTCAACCATGTACGTTTTCACCAGCTGTAACGCCGGTGGATGCGCACTTTTTCGAACAATTGGGCGGCGGCGTTCCTGCCGAAGTTTTTGTCGGCCCATTGGTCAGCCGGTCACGGGTTGTCGGGTTTCTGTACGGTGACAACTGTCCCGATACGCGGCCGATTGGCGATATCGAACCACTGGCTATTTTTCTTGCCCAGGCGGGAATATCAATAGAAAAGTCATTATTAGAACGTCAGCTGAATGAGAGGGCCATCCCGTGATATGTACCAAGACTATTTTAATTGTTGATGACTCGGCGAGCATGCGTGCCATGTTGAGAGCAATCGTCGATGCACTCGGAGACTATCTGATTGTTGAGGCTACCAGCGGTTTTGAGGCTCTGCGACTATTGCCCCGCGATCATGTTGACCTGATTCTGACCGATATTAATATGCCTGATATCAACGGACTCGAATTGATCAGTTATCTCCGTGCCAATCCGAATTACAAAGATATTCCCGTTTTCATCATTTCCACGGAAGGGAGTGCTAAGGATATTGAAAAAGGGAAGCAACTCGGAGCCGACGAATACGTTGTCAAGCCCTTCGAGCCGGCAGCGCTCCAGCAATTGATTAATTCATACTTGAAAAAATGAGCGAGCAGAACAGTACACATACGAAAGCCACTCAGGACTTTCTTGCGGAAGCGGAAGAGATTGTCGAACAGCTCGGCTCGGAGCTGGCGGATCTCTCCGATATGGCGGAGAGTGGTGAATTGAATCCGGATGTTCTGAACTCAATTTTTCGTGGCGCCCATTCCCTGAAAGGGTTGGCCGGCATGTTCAACTTTCGTGGTGTTGCCGAACTTGCCCATAATATGGAAAATCTGCTCGACTGGTTGAGACTCGGAAAATTAAATATTACCCAGCACCTTATGGCCGTTCTGTTCGATGCTTATGAGTTGCTGAATACCCTTGTCAGAGTTTTGACTTCAGGCGATGAAACCAGCATGGCAAAGGAAATTGCCGCCTGCGTCACCAAAATAAATGCGTGTCTTGCCCCGCCGGAACAGCAGGGAAGCGTGTCCCCTCTGGAAACCCTTGGCTTGCCCGCTCATGTTCTTAACGCTTTGACGGAATACGAAGAATATCGTCTGAAGGATAATTTGGCCAAAGGACGAAATATATTCAATATCCATGCATCATTCAGCCTGATCACGTTTGATACCGAACTGTCAGCCATCACGGAGATATTGAAGGGGTGTGGAGAGGTTATCAGCACCTTGCCGAGTGTCGGAATAAACATCGAAACCAATATCGATTTCGAACTCCTGTTTGGCTCCAAATGTTCACTTGATGAGCTGGAAGCAGCTGTTGGCCGTGACAGCTTCATGGTCACGCAGTTCAGTTCAAACAGCGTGCGGGATGAACCGGTCGTTTCTCCCAAGCATGTTCCCGCTGACGTTGTAAACGCTCACGTTGATGCCGGAGGGGTGTCGACAGTATCACCCTCGGTCACACCGCAATCACCAGGCGACTCCCCGTTACTTCCATCGCCCCCGTTATCCGACGATGCCGTTCTCACTGCCAAGAGTATGAGCCGGACTGTTCGGGTTGATATTGGAAAACTTGACGAACTGATGAATATCGTCGGTGAACTTGTTCTTGCTAATTCTACCATTGCCGGCGTTACCACCAAGATGCGCAACGAAGGCTTTTCGCATTTGGCAATCGAGCTGGCTAAGGCTGCAAAAGGACTTGAACGCAAACTCTCGGATCTCCAGAAAGGGGTCATGGAGATCCGGATGATACCGATCGGACAATTGTACGAAAAAATGTCGAGAATTGTTCGAAAAATATCCCGCGAACAGGGTAAGCGGGTTGAACTCAAATTTTTTGGGGCCGATACCGAGCTGGATAAATTGATCGTCGAGGACATATCGGATCCGATGATGCATATTATCCGCAATGCCATAGATCACGGTATCGAGTCCCGTGATGTGCGTACTGCGCAGGGTAAGAATGAAAAAGGGACGATCCGGATTTCCTCGTATCAAAAAGGCAATCATGTCGTTATCGAAATCGAAGATGACGGCAGCGGCATTGATGTTGAGAAGGTCAAACAGAAGGCGCTGCACAAAGGGTTGGTGAGCGATATCGGTACGGTTTCCGATCGTGAAGCAATCGAATTTATTTTTCTGCCCGGTTTTTCAACCAATGAAACCGTCAGCGAAGTTTCCGGACGAGGTGTCGGCATGGATGTTGTCAAAAACAACATCTCGGCGGTTTCCGGAATGGTGGATGTGGAAACACGGAAAGGGGAGGGAAGCCGCTTCATCATCACCCTGCCGATCACGCTCGCTATTATCAAGGCGCTGATTATACGCTGCAGCGGCAGAACCTATGCTTTGCCGATCACCTCTGTCCTTGAAACACTGTTAATGACCGGCAGGGATATCATGACGGTGGAACGAAAAGAGTTCGTACAGCTCCGTGAATCGACGTTGCCTCTGCTACGGCTTGAGCACTATTTTGACATTTGTCGCAGTGACGAGCCTCCAAAAGAATTTTACGTCGTTGTCGTCGGTGTTGCGGAAAAGCGTCTCGGAATTGCGGTTGACGACCTTATCGGACAGCAGGATATTGTCATCAAGCCGCTCGGCGAATCATTCAAACGGTTCCGTGGCGTTTCGGGAGCCGCAGACCTTGGAGACCAACGCACGATTCTTGTTCTGGATATTGGCGGAATTATCAACGAAACAATGCGTTCGGGGAGCTGATATACATGTATAAACGCTATTTCGGCTTTAAGGAGAAACCGTTCAGCAAGACCCCCGATCCCCGGTTTCTGTTTTTGAGCCGCGGCCACGAAGAGGCGCTCGCCCGCCTTGAATTTGTTGTTGAAGAGCGCGAACTTGCCGTGTTGACCGGAGAAATCGGGTGCGGAAAAACGACCTTGTCACGGGCTTTGATGGATCGTCTCGGTTCCCGGTTCCGTTTTTGCTACATTATCAATCCCCGCTTGAATGCGATTGAATTCCTGCGCACGATTGCCAGGATTCTTGATGTAGAACAACCGGCCGATGCCAAGGATATCCTGATCGATCAAATCCATACCGCCGTATATGCTCTGAATCTGCGCGATATTTGTCCGGTTCTGGTTGTTGATGAAGCCCAGATGATTACGGACGCTGAAGTATTCGATGAAATCAGGCTTCTGACCAACTTCCAACTTGATGATCGCAATCTGCTCGGTGTAGTCATTATGGGACAGCCGGAATTACGTCTGTTGATGTCATCCAGCCGTTTCGAACCGCTCCGGCAGCGGATTTCCCTTCAATATCACCTGAAACCATTGTCGCTGGATGAGGTTATGGAGTACCTCGATTTCCGGATCGAGGCTGCCGGAGGCACTCCCGGTTTATTTACTCCGGATGCGGTACAGCGTATTCATGAACTGAGCGGCGGGGTTCCGCGCAAAATCAATTCCATGGCAACCAACGCTCTGCTGGTTGCGTACGGATGCGATGCCGCCTTGATTGATTCGGCCATAATCAACGAAATTAAAGATGAATTGATGTTGTAGGCGGACAGCTATGGATCTCGCAAAAATAAGAAGAAAGTCTCTACAAGCGGTTGATGAGCCGGGAAATATGCACGCTCCGGTTCCGCATCCATTGCCCGCGCTGGTAAAGACCCTGCTCGAAACCGTTCCGGTCGCTCCCGTTACTGCCGAAGTGGATTGTTTTCAAAAGGACTCATTAGTCGCCCCGGTTACATCGCTGCCGGCCACACCGCCAATAATCGCTGCCAGACTCCCTGAATTGAGTGTGGTTGCACGCACACCGCTTGAAGCAATTCTGGCCGGGAGAACTGCTGCAGGATGTGACGATGCGTCGGTTCTTGCCGATGACGGCACCGGTGACGTTGTTGCCGAATCGCGTCTGGAGTTTCTCTGCTTTCGGGTTTCTGATGAGATCTATGGTGTAAATATCATGGATATAAAAGAAATCATTAAACCGCGAGAAGTGACGGAGGTTCCGCGCGCTCCGGTTTTTGTTTCAGGTATTCTTTCATTGCGCGGTACGATAATTCCGATTATCGATATGCGCATTCGCTTGGGGCTTGTTCGGGAAGCTCCCACCGGAAAAGAGCGCATTGTTGTCATAAAAAACAATGGCTCTTTCAGCGGTCTCATGGTTGATGAGGTTATTCAGGTTGTACAGGTGCCTCCGGATGCCGTCGAAGCGGCTCCTGCCGTTCTGGACGGGATTGACCGGGACTTTGTCAGCGGACTTGGGCGTTCCGAAGGGCGAATCATGATAATTCTTAATCTGGAAAAAATTGCTGACATCAACCTGTACTGAATCGGTTGCAGCATGCAGGTAAATTTACGGATCCGGTGAATAGCATGGCAGATGAGATAACTCATATCCAGTTGGCCTGTTTCAGTCTCGGAGACAAGCTGTTTGCCGTTGATATAATGAGAATTCGTGAGATTATTGTTCCGCAGAAGCTGTCACCGCTGCCATCTCCATCCGATCTTCTGGAAGGAGTTATTAATCTTCGCGGGACGGTTATTCCGGTTATGAACATGCGGAAAAAATTCAGGATGTCCGACCTGAAAGATGCTCCCGCCGGCAAACTGCTGATAGTATCGCTGGTCAGGCAATCTCTGGCTCTTGTCGTCGATGATGTCATGGAGGTCGTTTCCGTGCCGGTTGCGGATATCAAGCCTCCGATCCAGATCGCATCGGGAGTTGGTATGGAATTTATACTGGGAGTCTGTCTATCGAACAGCCGTGTTTTTATGGTGTTGGACATTGATGCACTCCTTTGTCCATAGCGGTCATAACGTACTATCAGGAACTTTTGTATATCGGGAGTAGTCAGGAAATGAATCTTCATGAAATGCGCTGCGCGCTTCAATCCGCAGATGAAGAAATACGCAGATCTGCTTTAAGTTCGTTGGATTCTGTTGCATACGCTGACGCACAAGCCATCATATTCGCTGCAATGGGCGACGAAAGCTGGCGGGTACGCAAAGAGGCGGTAGAGTGTTATGTCCGCTCCACGCCTGAGCTCCGTTGCGTCGAACAATTGTTGAATCTTCTCCGCAATGAGGAGAATGCCGGGTTACGGAACTCGGCGGCGGAAGCTGTTATCCGGCTTGGATCGGCGTCCGTTTTGCCGCTGCTGAAAATGGCGCAGGATCGGGATGCCGATGTACGGAAATTTGTCATTGATGTCATGGGAGCCATTGGTGATCAGGTTTTTGTGCCGGCACTATTGTTGGCCTTGAACGACCCCGAGGTCAATGTTGCCTCGGCCGCTGCCGAACAATTGGGTGCATTGGGCGATGCAAATACCGCAGAGAACCTGATGCAGGCCATTCTTGCACGAAATGAAGTACTGTTTCGCTTCAGTGCATTACGGGCGCTGGGAATTCTGGCAAAACCCGTAGCAGTCCCGGAAGCTCTGATACAACTTGCAGAGCAGGATATACTCAGAAAAGCTGTTTTTGAATGTTTGGGTACTATTTGCGATGGAAGTTCCTTTGGCCTGTTGCTGGACGGTTTTTCCTGCCATCAGAAGAACAGCCGGGCCGCTGCGGTCAAGTCATTGTACAAAATCTACCGGCGAACTTCGGCTGCGTCTCAGGAACGGATCCGGGAGGCACTTCTATCGCTTGAGGGAAACGGTATGATTGCCGGGTTGCTGGAGTTGTATGACAATCGGGATGGAGAATTGACGGAAGCGCTGCTCTGGATCAGTGTTATCATCAGGGATGCCCGTTTTATTCCGTTGCTGATTGCAGCATATTCCGAAGAACGCACTGCCGATGCCTCTCTTGCAGCGCTGAAAAGTTTTGGTCATGAGGCATTGCATGAAATTATCGTACGTTATTCGAGCCTGGATGAATGTGGACGAAGCGGTCTCTGCATCCTGATTGCCGAGTGTGGTTACTCCGGTTTTGACCATGTTATTCAGGAAGGGCTGCATGATTCATCCGGGCAGGTTCGTATCGCCGCGGCAAGAGCAGTTGGCACGCTTGGCCTGATCACATTGATACCGGACCTTGTTTCGTTGATTGACGACGGAGAAACCCAGGTAATTGCCGCAGCCGTTGACAGTCTGCAGTCACTCAACATAATCGGACGACCGGCAATCCTGGCGGAAGTTGTTCGTTTTTGCTCCTCAAGCGTTTCGCAGCACCGAAAAGCTGCTGCGCTTTTGCTGGCATCACTCAGGGAACGCGAGCGTCTGCTGCTGTTGATAAAGGATGAAGATCCCCAGGTCCGCAGGGCAGCCGTTTCCGCAGTCGGGATCAACCGGATTGAGGCCGCCGGTCCGCCGCTTGTCCTGGCACTTGCCGATGAAGATCCCGACGTACGTATCGCCGTTGCCGACGCTCTTGGAAACGTTCAGGACGTGACGACACTCGACGCACTTGAACTTGCTCTGGATGATGACGATGTCTGGGTACAGTCTGCTATTTTAAAAGCGGTTGCCAGGATAGACCCGGTTCGGGCGAGGTTGATCATCAAAAATATTCATACGAACATTGACGGGCTGCTGATGATTACCAGTTTGAAGATACTTGAGGAAACTGGCGGTTCCGAAGCCGAGGCAATCATTCGGCATGCACTTCAAAACAGTGATCAGGATATTGTCCGCCAGGCAGCCAAGTCGCTGGAGCATATTATCGAAACACATTCACGTTAGGTCGTCATGACGTTCTCTTTTACCACACAATCGATCTCCATGTCCGTCGATGAATTTCTGCTTCTGCGGGATTGTATCTATGGACATTGCGGAATGTATTTTGACGAGGAGTCAAAATACATTCTTGAAAAGCGCCTCTATCATCGCTTGTTAGACCTGAATCTTCCTTCTTTTTACGACTACTACTATTACTTAAAGTATAACCGTAACAAAGAACAGGAACTCATGGATATAATGGATGTTCTTACAACCAATGAAACGTATTTTTTTCGAGAGTCGTTTCAACTGAAAGCATTTACCGACGAGATAATTCCTGAGTTGATTAAAAGTAAAGCCGCACGGGGAAACCGCTCTTTAAGGATTTGGAGTGCCGGTTGCTCGACCGGAGAAGAACCGTACACCATTGCGATGCTGTTAAGCACCATTCCTGAACTTTCGGGATGGAACATTGAAATAATCGGTACCGATATCAGTCAAAAAGTACTCCAGCATGCCCGTCGTGCCGTATATGGCAAATCATCCTTTCGAGCGACGGAAGAACAGGATCAGCGGAGATTTTTTCATCAACAGGATAACGGATATAAAGTTAATGACTCCATCCGGGAGCTGGTTACCATCAGCCATCTGAATCTCTTTGACTCACACCGCCTGACCATGCTCGGCACGTTTGACCTGATTTTTTGTCGTAATGTTATTATTTATTTTGATCAGGCAGCCAAAAAACGTGTTATCACATCATTTCATTCCATGCTGTATGATGGAGGTTTTCTTCTGCTCGGGCACTCTGAATCTCTTATGAATATCACGACATCATTTACGCTTCGTCACTTCAAGAACGACATGATCTATCAAAAACCGAATCGTTTTCCGCTGGGAGGCGCCCTGTGAAAAAGATCAGGATTGTTGTCGTTGACGATTCGGCTTTTAGCCGTCGCACTATCACCCGGATGCTCGAAGGACTTGATTCAGTTGAAGTCGTGGGATATGCAATTGACGGTGAAGAGGGCATTCAAAGAGTCATTGCTCTGAAACCCGATCTGGTTACCCTGGATCTTGAAATGCCAAAGATGGATGGCTTTACGCTGCTGAGAATCCTGACCACCCGTTTTTCTCTGCCGGTGATTGTTATCAGCGCCCTTAGTGATGCCGACAAAGTCTTTAAAGCGCTTGAGCTGGGTGCCCTCGATTTTGTGGCAAAGCCCTCCAGCACCGCTTCAGTGGAACTGCTTACCATTAAAGAAGACCTTCAGAAAAAGGTGTTGCAGGTTCTTGCCCTCAAGCCGGGAAGTCGTGTCCGCTCATTATCCGGAGCCGAGGTTCCGGAATGGAAATCATTGGTTCCGGAACCGGCGGGGAAGGCAGGGATTGGAATACAGTATGCCCTTGATCTTGTCGCAATTGGCACTTCAACCGGCGGACCACCGGCTCTGCAGCAGATACTTTCGGCTTTTGATCAGAAATACCCGTTTGCAGTCGTTGTCTCCCAGCATATGCCGGCCGGTTTTACCAGGGCCTTTGCGGACCGGCTCAATCGTACCTCCGTTTTTGATGTGAAGGAGGCTGAGGATGGCGACCTTGTCCTTCCCGGTACTGTTCTGATCGCACCTGGGGGGAGTAATATGGTTTTTGAGGTATGCGGTGGCCAGGTAACGGCGCGTATTATTGAACCTTCCGAATCAGATCGCTATGTCCCCTCGGTTGATGTTATGCTTGAGTCATGTGCCGGTATTTACCGTAAGCGGGTAGCGGCTGTTATCCTGACCGGTATGGGTAACGACGGCAGCAAGGGGATTCGGACAATAAAGGAATATGGCGGTAGTGTCATAGCTGAATCGGAGGAAACCGCTGTTGTATATGGCATGCCGCGTGAAGCGGTCGCGACCGGTGTTGTCGACCGCTGCGTTCCGTTGAACAGAGTTGCATCGGAAATCATCCATATGGGCGGTTTTTTTGATAAATAAGAATTATTTACCGTACGAAAGGAACATAACGTGGAACAGAAGTATACACCGAAAGAAATAGAGCAAAAATGGCAGTCCATCTGGGAAAACGAGAAAACGTTCAAGGCTGTCGAACAGAAAGATAAACAGAAATATTATCTCCTGGAGATGTTCCCCTATCCATCCGGACGCATCCATATGGGGCACGTCCGTAATTATTCTATCGGCGATGTTATCGGCAGGTTCAAACGAATGCGCGGATTCAATGTCATGCATCCGATGGGGTGGGATGCTTTTGGTATGCCGGCGGAAAATGCTGCTATACAGAACAAGAGTCATCCCGCAATCTGGACGCACGAAAATATAGCGTACATGCGGAACCAGATCAAGAAGATGGGGTTCTCCTATGACTGGGATCGTGAGCTGGCCACCTGCGACCTCGCCTATTACCGGTGGGAGCAGAAACTGTTTCTGGAAATGTTTGCCAAAGGGCTGTCCTACAAGAAGACATCTTTTGTCAACTGGTGTCCGAAGTGCGAAACCGTACTTGCCAATGAGCAGGTTGAAGATGGTGGCTGCTGGCGCTGCGACACCGAGGTGAACCAGAAAGAGCTGGATCAGTGGTTCTTTCGGATAACAGATTATGCCGAAGAGCTCCTTGACAACACATTCAAACTTCCCGGCTGGCCGGAACGTGTGCTTGTCATGCAGCGGAACTGGATCGGCAAGAGCTACGGCTGCGAGATCGACTTTCCGCTTGAAAACAGTACGGAATATATCCGCGTTTTTACTACGCGTCAGGACACGGTGTTTGGAGCTACCTTCATGTCGTTGGCGCCCGAACATCCTCGTGCCCTGGAGCTTGCCACACCGGAGCAGAGAGAGGCGGTTGTCGCGTTTATTGATAAAATCAGGAAAACCGACCGTATCAAACGTACTGCGGATGATTTCGAGAAAGAGGGCGTTTTTACCGGGTCGTATTGCAATAACCCTCTGACCGGGGCTCGGATGCCGATTTTCCTGGCAAATTTTGTTTTGATGGATTATGGCACCGGCGCTGTTATGGCGGTTCCTACTCACGATCAGCGCGATTTCGAATTTGCCCAAAAATATGACCTGTCGCTGAAAGTTGTTATTCAACCGGCCGGAATAACGCTTGATCATGCAACCATGTCCGAGGCGTACACCGAAGTCGGGATCATGACAAACTCCGGACAATTTGACGGTCTGATGAGCAGTGACGCTAAAGAGGCAATTGCTGACTTCCTGCAAAGTCAGGGGAAAGGGACCAAGACGGTCAATTTCCGGCTCCGCGACTGGGGGATTTCACGACAACGCTACTGGGGCAACCCAATTCCGGTCATCTACTGCGACAGCTGTGGCGTCGTTCCGGTTCCAGAGAAGGATCTGCCGGTTGTCCTGCCGAAGGATGTCGCGTTCAGCGGAGAGGGGGGAAGTCCGCTGGCACAAATGGACTCCTTTGTAAATTGTTCCTGTCCGTCATGCGGAAAAGCGGCGCGGCGTGAAACCGATACGATGGATACGTTTGTCCAGTCATCCTGGTACTTCCTGCGCTACTGTTGTCCCGACTTCAAAGACGGAATTCTCGATCGTGATTCGGTTGACTACTGGATGTCGGTCGATCAGTATATCGGAGGTATCGAACATGCCGTCCTGCATCTGCTGTACGCCCGCTTCTTTACCAAGGTAATGCGTGATCTGGGGTACATTTCCGCCGATGAACCGTTTGTTAACCTTCTGACGCAGGGTATGGTCATTAAAGACGGCGCCAAAATGAGCAAATCAAAAGGGAATGTTGTTGATCCCGATGCCCTTATTTCAAAATACGGCGCCGATACGGCCCGGCTGTTTTCTCTCTTTGCCGCGCCACCGGAAAAAGATCTGGACTGGAACGACCAGGGAGTGGAAGGTTCTTCCCGTTTTCTGGGGCGTATCTGGAAGCTGGTTCACGACCGGCTTGATATGGTAAGGAGCGCCGTCCCGCTTGATACCGAAGCGCTGACCACCGAAGAACGCACTCTACGCAGGTCCGTTCATAAAACGATTCGTAAGGTGACGGAAGATCTGGATGAGCGGTTTCATTTCAATACGGCGATCGCATCGGTTATGGAGCTCCTTAATATTCTCCAGCCCGCCGATCTTTCAACGCCGCAATTTCCGGCGGTGATGAAAGAAGCTCTGCAGAGCGTTATTTTGCTGATGGCTCCTTTTGTCCCCCATATCACAGAGGAACTCTGGCAGCGGCTGGGTAACCCGCTCTCTTTGACGGTGACAGCCTGGCCTGACTTTGACCCTGCTGCCGTTGTTGATGAAGAACTGTTGATCGTTGTGCAGGTTAATGGGAAATTACGCTCTAAAATAACGGTTGCGGCCGGTACCGGTGAGGATGACGTTAAAGTGCGTGCTTTGGCGGATGAAAAAGTCATACCGTTCATCGAGGGTTTGACGGTGCGCAAGGTCATTTGTGTTCCGGGTAAGCTTGTCAATATCGTGGTGGGGTAGGGGATGACGATTTCGTTATGGATTCGTGGTGTCATGCTGGCACTGCTGCTGAATGCAACTGCGGGGTGCGGGTATCGTCTGACGAACGCGCACTCTACGCTGGCCGGAACGGCACAAAGCATATGGGTACCGTTTTTCAGCAACGAGAGCATCAGCCCGACTGCGCAAACGGTTTTTCGCAGGGCGTTCTATGACGAGTTGCACGCCGTGCGGGGATTGAATCCCTCCGCCAGCGAAGAGGGGGCCGATCTTGTCATGAAGGCGCGGATTGTTTCCTATTCCAGCAAGGTTGTTTCATATACCGCCATAGATCGGGTTCGTGAATACAGTCTCGTCGTTGAAGTCGAGCTTGAAATTTCCCGTAAGGGGCAGACAGCTCCGCTCTGGAAAGGAGTGCTTCACGGTACAAAGCAATATCCTGCCAACGCGGATCTTGCCTTGCAGCAGAACGCCGAAGAACAGGCGCTTGATGCAGCTGCACGCATTATTGCCCGGAAATTTATTACCACGATGGAAGAGTCCTACTGAATGACGCCTCAGGAATTTGAAATATCCCTGAAAAAGGGTATCATACCAACGGTCTGCTTTCTCTATGGCGAAGAACAGTTTCTGGTCGAGCGGGCGGTCCATGCCCTGCTGGAACGGGCGATTGATCCGACGCTGAAGGACTTCAATTTTAATGTTTACTTCGGTAATGAATCCAAGGGAGTGGATATTGTCGATGCCGCCCAGACATTACCGATGTTTTCGGAGCGCCGCGCGGTTCTGGTCAAGCGGGCCGAACAACTTAAAGCTGAATCACTGGATGTGATGCTTCCGTATGTCCAAAACCCTTCGCCCGGCACCTGTCTGTTGCTTACCGGCACAAAGATAGATCAACGAAAAAAGTTTTTTCTGGAATTTAAGAAGCTTGGCGTTCTGGTCGAGTACAAGCGGCTGTACGATAACAAGGTGCCCGGATTCATTCAAAGCGAAGCGCTTGCCCAGGGGAAACCTATTGAAACGGCGGCTGCCGAGTTGCTATCGGCACTGATCGGTAATAATCTTCAGGAACTGAGTTCGCAGATTGAAAAATTGGTGGTGTATGCCGGAACAAAGCAACGCATAACCGTTGACGATGTTCGTACCATGGCCAGCAGCAGCAAGGCCTTTACCGCATTCGAACTGGCGAAATTTCTCGGGCTTCGTGATGTGCCGAATTCGCTCAGAAGTCTGGACGCTCTGTTTCTGAACGGTGAAGATGCGCCGATGATGATTGGCGCACTCACCCGTCACTTTCGGCAATTATGGCGGGTCAGGGAACTGCTGGACAAGAAAATGCCGCCGGCCGATATCGGCAGGGAACTTTCGATAAATTCATTTTTTCTTGGGGAGATTGTTACCCAGGCGCGCAATTTTACGCGAAGGGAATTGAAGAAAATCTTTGACGAATTTTATCGGTGTGATGTCGCTTCAAAAACCGGAGGCCAGCCGTACACACTTCTGCATGGTCTGGCCATGGGGATCTGTACCGGCGGATGGTAGAACCTTTCAGCTTCGATCGGAGATACCGGATTATTAAACGCGAAAAGGGGGCATGCGGTTACGCAGCCCCCATTTATCGATATGGCACTGCTATCAGCCGAGAGTATTAACCAGTTTAGTCAAACGTGAAACGTTGCGGGAAGCGGTTGAACTGTGGATAACGCCTTTTGTGGCAGTGGCATCAATAACCGGAATGGCTATTTTAAGCGCTGCTACTGCGGCATCCTTGTCTTTTGCTTCTACCGCTTCACGAACACGCTTGATATATGTTTTCAGCGTCGATGATACATGACGATTACGTGCGGTTTTCTTTGCACTCTGCTTGATCCTCTTGATTGCCGACTTATGATGAGCCAAACTGCACCTCCAAATATTTTTCTTTTGAGTAAGTAGTGAAATTGAAGCTAGTTGTTTAGCACTAACGATCAGGATGTGTCAAGCGAATTGTAGTTCGATTAAGAGTCTGCAAAGACACGGACCGCGATTACAGGTTTGATCTACTTCTGCATCCATTGCGGGCTTCGGTGTATACCCTTCTTCTGTCATTCAGTGAGCGCAATAGAGCGGAAAGGAGAAATACACAAGACGACACGAGAGGTGTGGTAATATTTTCGTTGACAATAAATGGGAATAGATATACTATATCCATAATGCTTATAGACATAAGCTGTATGGCAGAAGGTAAGGGCATAATCGCTTGTGACAAGCGAACAGTTTTTCTCGACTAACTGGTAAACCGGAGGTCAAAGGATGTTTCCTTTGACCTCTTTTTTTTCGCATTTCACCACATAGCGTATCAGGTTGACTGGAAAACCAGAGACCGGCTGCTTTTATCTGCGCCGGTCTTTTTTATTACAGGCTTACGGTGTCAGGCTTGGACTGACACACATAACTCAAAAGGAGCTTAACATGTCAGCAAAAAAAGTAAAAACGATTGCCATCTACGGAAAAGGAGGCATCGGTAAATCGACGACCACCTCCAACATCAGTGCCGCATTGGCTGATTCCGGTCTGAAAGTGTTGCAACTGGGGTGCGATCCAAAGAGTGATTCCACAACGACCCTGCGCGGCGGCGGATATATCCCGACTATTCTGGATACTCTGCGTGAAAAGAAAAACGCCAAGGCAGCCGACGTAGTCTTTGAAGGATTTGCCGGAGTATACTGCGTTGAGGCCGGTGGTCCGTCTCCGGGTGTCGGGTGCGCCGGACGCGGCATCATTACCGCAGTGGAACTTTTGAAACAACAGCGCGTGTTTGAAGAGCTTGACCTTGATATCGTTATTTTCGATGTTCTTGGCGATGTCGTCTGCGGCGGTTTCGCAGTGCCGATCCGCGAAGGACTGGCACAGCACGCCTTTACCGTATCTTCATCGGATTTCATGGCGGTCTACGCATCCAACAACCTGTTCAAAGGGATTCAGAAGTACTCCAACACGGGTGGAGCACTGCTGGGGGGGGTCATTGCCAACTCCATGAACTCGAAATACCATCAGGCAATTATTGATGACTTCGTCGAAAATACGCAGACACAGGTTGTTGAGTACATCCCACGCTCCATCACGGTAACCCAGTCTGAATTGCAGGGAAAAACGACTATTCAGGCCTTCCCGGATTCCGATCAGGCCAAGGTGTATCGTAACCTTGCCGACAGAATATACAATCACCACGAATCAAAGGTTCCTACTCCTCTCAACGAACAGGACCTGCGTAACTGGGCAATGAAATGGGCCGACACGCTGATGGCAATCGAAACCGGTGAAGTTCGTAGCGAAGGCGCAAGCATTTAAACCAGGGTGGCGGATTATGAAACTGATAACCACGATTGTTGCAACATTGTTGTTGGGAATATCGATTGCCCTGACCTCGGCTGCGGAACTGAAACTCCGCAAGCCGGGCTCCGGTGACAAGTGTCCGGTCTGCGGCATGTTCGTAGCCAAGTTTCCTGATTTTGCCGCACAGGTTCAGTTCAAGGACGGCAGCACCGCGCATTTTGACGGCACCAGGGATTTGTTCGCGTATTATCAGTCAATATCCCGCTATGCGCCGGGTAAATCCCTGGCGAATGTCACGGCCGTTTTCGTTACCAGTTACTATACGTTGGCACCGATTAACGGACTTACCGCCTGGTATGTGGCCGGGAGCGATGTGTATGGCCCCATGGGGCGGGAATTGATCCCGTTTGCCCGGGAGAGCGAGGCGCAGGAGTTCAAGAAAGATCATAAGGGCACGTCAATTCTTCGTTTTAAAGAGGTCACTCAGGCTATCGTCAAGGGGCTTGATTGAATATGCGGCTCTCGACGGCATATCTCGGTGTGACTGGTCTCCTGTTGATACTCCTGACGGGGCTTGTACTTCATGCCTTTCAGGAGCGAAAGAACGCAGGGCCCCTGTTGTCTCAAATGGCCGACATGGTAAACCGGCTGAATCTGACCGACCTCTGTCTCTTTACCGAAGCAAGTTACACCCGGCATCTTGCCATGACCGACCTCAATACGCCGTTTCAGGATTCTCCTTTTTCGTTCGAGCATTTTCCGACCGGCGCACTGGTTTTACCGCCGCCTCATTTAGGGAGGAACCGTGGCCGGGTCGATTGAGCGACAGCGACATATCCTGGATTTTACCCTGGCTTCGCTCCTGCGCCGAAAAGGCAAAAACGGCGCGCTGCTCTCGGTCTATACCCTGATCATTTTCATTCTCTCTTCAGTGTTGTTCTTTACTCATGCCCTGCATCGGGAAGCGGAGACGGTGTTGCAGGGAACTCCCGAGATCATTGTCCAGCGTACGCTCACCGGACGCTACCAGACTATTCCGCTTTCCTATGCCGATACCGTCAGGGGGATTCGCGGTGTCGGTTCGGTCGAGCCACGACTCTGGGGGTATCATTACGACGGCAATACGCTGGCCAACTATACCATCGTGGTGCCGGGCGAAAACGCGCCGCCGCACGGCAGTATCGATATCGGCAGCGGCATCGCCAGAGTACGTTCGGCGAACGAAAAAGATATCATGGGATTTACCGGTTTTGACGGCAAGCCGCATGCTTTTTCCATTCGCAGCGTCATTTCGGCTGAATCGCAGCTGGTGTCTACCGATCTGATTCTGATGTCGGAGCATGATTATCGAGCATTTTCCGGTATCCCCGCTAACCATGCCACCGATCTGGTGTTGAAGATCCGTAATCCAAAGGAGTACACCACCATATCCGAAAAGATCGTTCGTCTGCTTCCCGATACGCGCCCCATCGTGCGGAACGAAATTCTGCGCACCTACAACGCGGTGTTCAGTTGGCGTTCCGGACTGGTGCTGGCGATTTTCAGCGCCGCGGCGCTGGCGTTTGCCATTTTTGCCTGGGATAAAGCGAGCGGGCTTTCCGCCGAAGAGCGGCGGGAGATCGGCATCCTTAAAGCGGTAGGATGGGAAACGTCAGACATTCTGTTCATGAAATTCTGGGAGGGTGCCGCAGTCTCTCTGACCGCTTTTCTTCTCGGTGTTGTGCTGGCATATGTGCATGTGTTTTTCACGGCGTCCTGTCTGTTCGCCCCGGTACTCAAAGGATGGTCAACACTCTATCCGGCCTTCAAGCTTGTTCCGGTCATCAGTTTCGGCCAACTGGCCACCACCTTTCTGCTTACCGTGGCGCCGTACGTTGTAATAACCATCCTGCCGTCATGGCGGGCAGCGACCATCGATCCCGATGCGGTGATGCGGTAACGGAGTAGCGGATGATCAGGTCGTGTGACATATCGAAAGTGTTTAATGCCGGTAAACCTAACGAATATAAAGCGCTACGAGGCATCTCCGTGGATATCGCCCTGCAGGAAGTAACTATTCTCAAGGGGCCGAGTGGCTCCGGAAAGACGACTCTTTTGGGAATACTGGGGTGTATGGCGCGTCCCACGACCGGCAGGATTTTTTTTGATGAGCGTGAAATTACCAGTCTCCCCGAGCGGTTTCTGACCGATATTCGTCTCAAGACATTCGGTTTCATCTTCCAGCAGTTTAATCTGATCAAGGGAATTACGGCGCTTGACAATGTCATGGTGCCGGCTTTTCCAACCGGAGAAAAACATGCCTCCCTGAAAAAACGGGCTTTCGAAACTCTGGAGCTGTTCAATATGGGGCACAAGGCCGATGCAAAAACGGAATGGCTATCAGGAGGAGAAGCGCAGCGTGTTGCCATAGCGCGAGCCCTGATCAACCGGCCTTCGATCATCATTGCCGATGAGCCGACCGCCCATCTTGACACCCGGCTTTCCCACGAATTCATGGAGATCATGGCTACGCTCAAATCGGAAGGAAAAACCATAATCCTGGCCAGTCACGATCCGATTGTCTATGACTCCGATCTGGGGGACCGGATTATTGAAATGCGTGACGGCCATGTGATTGAGGACGGTAACCTGGCATGATCCTGCATCCCCAGATTCTGGCCCTGTTCGTCTCATCGCTGCTGATCTGCCTGATGCTGCTCTACTCATCATGGTACGGCATCCGGATTCTTGGCTCTTGGGACATTGCAAGCGGCAGTGAGCTGCAATTGGCGTTGGAGCGGCGCACCTACCTGATTTCGACAATCGTTTCCTGTTTTCTGGTGTTCCAGCTGGCGTCGCTGTTTCTGTTTGTCTCGACCACCGACAGTATCTGTAACCTCTTTGTCGGCGCCATGTGTGCGGTCGGGACTCTGACGGTCAACCATTTCGGCTATCCGGCGCTGCTGCTTAAACTGCTGACGTTTCTGCTGGCCGGACTCTGGCTGCTGCTCAATCATCTGGATAATCAGGGGTACGACTATCCGCTGATCAAAGCCAAATATACACTGCTGCTCTTCATGTCCCCGTTCATTCTGGCGGAAACGGTCATTCAGGCCATCTATTTCAGCGGTCTGAAGCCGGACATCATCACCTCCTGCTGCGGCAGTCTGTTCAGCTCCGCATCACGAAGCATTGCCTCCGAAGTTGTCAATGCTCCGCCCCTGTCGATGCTGGCGCTGTTTTTTGTTTCAGCCGCAGTGACGACACTGTGCGGAATCCGGTTTTCCTGTACGGAGAACGGCGGCGTCCTGTTTGCCGCGGTAAGCGCCTTACACTTCGTGATTTCCCTGGTTGCGGTAGTCTCGGTCATATCGCTCTATATCTACCAGATGCCGTCCCATCATTGCCCCTTCTGCATTTTGCAGAAAGAGTACTACTATATCGGCTACCCGATGTACCTGTCCATTCTGACCGCCGCAATTACTGGTGTCGGGGCAGGGTGGACCGCCCGCTATCGCTCAATCGAAAGCCTGCAGGGTGCCATGCCGGGGATTCGTACGACTTTGATTCGTACGGCGTTACTTTCAATTGCCGTTCTGGTGGCTATTACCAGTTGTTACCTGCTTTTCACCAGCTTTACGCTGCGCTGAACCATACCACGAAAGGAGTTAATAAATAAAATGAGTAATGATACAACAGTTCGTTGCAGTATCGGTGGCTGTTCCTGCTCGTCGTCATCTGCCGAAGAAAAGCCGTTTCATGTCAAATGGCAGGGGGCGCAACGTGATGTTTTAGGCGGCGACATACGGGGACATGTGGATCTCGAACCGCTTGCCGCGCTGGAAAATCTGTACGGCCTCGGTCCTCTCGAAGAGGTTAAGGGGGAGATTACAATTATTGACTCCGCCGCGACCGTTGCCAGGGTCGCTGACGATGGTGGAATTGCCATAACGACCGGTTTCAGTCATCGTGCCTGCTTTCTGGTCTACTCTCAGGTCCAGCGTTGGCAGAAGGTGGTGCTGCCGGAAGAGGTGATTGATGAAAAAACGCTGGAGACCGCGCTGCCTCAATTGGCTGCCGAATACGGGATAGATTCGTCCCTGCCGTTTCCCTTTCTGCTGCGCGGTCAGCCGGACCGTCTGGTATTTCACGTTCTCAACAAAACCGATGGTCTGACGCACTCACCGGAATTGCACGAAAAGGCCAAGATCAAATTCACCCTGGAAGATACGGGGATCGAGGTAATCGGTTTCTATTCATCGGCCCACCGCGGCATCTTTACCCCCGGTCATAGCGCTATTCATATCCATGTGCGGAGCAAAGACGGCCTGGCATCGGGGCATGTTGACACGTTAAGCTTTCCCGGCGGCATTGATCTTTTTTTGCCGTTCGCGTAAAAAAATAGTCTGTGAAAAAATAGTCTTGACAATTCGTTCTACAATATAGTATATATACCTACAGATTTTATAGACTTATTAGTAAGAGCCGGTTTCACACATAACAGCTAACCAGAGAACTGGAGGCCAAGGAATTTTCCTTGGCCTTTTTTTTGGTTTTATTTCACACGACGAGAAGGAGAGTACCCATGGTTTCATTTATTGAAAAACCCCGTTTCACCTGCCCCCTGGGGGGCGCACTGGCAACGGTCAACGCTCTGCCCAAGGCTGTAGCAATCCTGCATTCATCACAAGGGTGCGGCGGCAACTCCAATGGTGCAATTCAAGGTGCAGCCGGCCATCTGGGGAGCGGCTATTGCGGTGGTTCTGCAACGCCTGCCAGCAGTATCAGTGAAAAACAGATTGTTTTCGGCGGAGTTGCCCGTCTGGAAGAACAGTTGAACAGTACGGCAGAGCTGATCAACGCGGAATTATTCGTCATCATAACCGGATGTACTGCAGAAATCATCGGCGATGACGTTGCGTCAGTTGTTCGTGGTTACAACGACGAGGGGGTGGATCGGCCGCCGGTCATCTTTGCATCCGGAGCGGGATTCAAGGGGAATAGTTACTTCGGGTATGATTCCGTTTTGCAGTCCCTGTTTCGTGACTACGTTGTCAAGTCTGACAAGAAAACCAAAGGGAAGGTAAATATCTGGGGTGTTCCACCGTCACTTGACGTTTTCTGGGAAGGTAACCTGCTGGAGCTGCGTCGCGTCCTGGAGGGTATCGGTCTTACGGTAAATACATTTTTTACCAATAAGGATTCACTTGCAGAGCTGAAAGCTTCCGCCAACGCAGAACTGAATATTGTTGTTTCACCGGTAAACGGAGTTGCTGCCGCTGAGGTGTTTAAAGAGGTACATGGTGTAGACCACCTGATCACCGATCTCCCCATTGGAGCAAAAGCTACCGAAGCATTTCTGCGCGCGGTTGCCGGTCGGCTCAAACTCAAAAAAACGCTGGTGGAAAAATTTCTGGCCACGGAAAAAGACAATTACTACCATTTTTTCAACCGCATCAGCGACTCGTACGCAGATATCGATCTGCAGCGGTACGCGGTTGTTGTTGCCGATACGACCTATGCCGTCGCGCTCACCCGGTTTGCTTCCAAGGAACTGGGGTGGCTGCCGAAACTGGTTGCCATTACGGATACGGTGGAAGATTACCAGGAGGCCGATTTGCGATCCCTCTTTGCGCAAGACCTCGTTAATCCGGATGAAACCGTCGTTTTTGAAACCGATACCAGCCAGATGAAAGAGCGGCTCTTTGAGCGCTGGCCAAAGCCGACCGGTGGCAAATATGATCGTCCCTTCAGTCCGGCCTTTGTGATCGGAAGCCGTCTTGATTCAGAATTTGCCGAAAGTATCAAGGCCGGCCATCTGTCAGTCACCTTTCCCATTTCGAACCGATTTGTTCTGAGCCGCGGCTATGCCGGGTATCATGGGGCGCTGCACCTGACGGAAGATATCTTCTCGGTGCTGGTGGCGAAACGGTAACAAGCAAGCTATTTAACCGTCCGAAAGCGGGCGTGACAGGAGGAAAATATGAGCTATCTACACCTTAAAGTACCACCAACACGAGATGAACGGCTGAAACCCTGCGGTGCCTTTGGCGGCACGATAGACGATCTGGTACATGGTCATAAAGAGGGGTGTCTTGGCTCAAACGGCCGTACTTTTGCCCAGGCAACCGGTTGCCAGTTAAACCTTGCCATGGGTATGGCCGCCTCGATACCCAACACGGTTGTCATCTATCATGGTCCGGTTGGATGTGGAGCCGGTTCGCTGGCCATTGCCGGGCTCTCGAAGCAGAATCAGCTTGCGCGAGGAAATATCGATGCAATCGGTCGGGTCTGGATGTCAACAAATCTGAATGAAGTGGATGTTATCACCGGCGGCGAAGAGAAGCTGAAACAGGCTATTCTGGAAGCAGAAGAGCGTTTCCATCCGCACGCGATCTTTATCGGCAATACCTGTGTGCCTGCCATCACCGGCGATGACATAGATAATGTCGCCGGACAACTGCAACCGGATGTTAAAGCAAAGATTATCCCGCTTCATTGCGAAGGTTTTCGCACCCGGTTCGTGGCAACAGCCTACGACATCGTTTATCACGGTATTCTGCGCTACCTGCTGGGGGACGACAAAGCCGACTGGCGACCGGAGAACGAGGAAGAACTGCGCGACTATCAGGAACGGAGCAAGCGAACCGTCAACCTGCTGAACGTTGGTTCAATGGGTTATGTGGATGAGGTGGAACTGGTGCGCCTGTTGAACGCCATCGGTCTTGAAGCAAATGTCTACCCCTGTTTCTCCCCGCCGGACAAATTTGTCAAGGTGCGTGATGCCGCTCTCTCAGTCAGTATCTGTGCCACCCATGACGATTATTTTGTCGAGCATCTGAAAGAACTGTATGACATTCCTTACGTGCTCAACACGATCCCGATCGGTTCAGATAACGTACGGCTCTGGCTGTTGGAAATAGCTGACTTCTTTAACATCCGCGAAAAGGCACTCGAAGTGATCGAAGCTGAAGAAGCGGAACTTCGAGAAGCGCTCAAGCCTTTGCGTAAATTCTTCGAGGGGAAAACTACCTTTGTCAGCACCGGCGAGATCAGAGCGGGCGCGCAGGCCGTCATGCTGGAGCAGGACCTCGGCATGAAGGTGCTTGCCATCCGTACCCATCATTATGACAAGTTTGGCGAAGTCGTCTTCGATCATTTCAAGGGACGTGATGATATAACCATTAACGTGGCTACCGCTCAGCCCTTTGAACAGGCCAATCTGCTTAACCGGCTGAAACCTGATATTTTCCTTGGCCACGCCGGCAGTAACGTCTGGGCGGCCAGACAGGGATTCCCGGTACTGCCGATCTATGGCCCGGTCAACAGCTATATGGGGTACAAGGGGGTTTTCGAAGTTGCCGTCCGCCTGGAACGGATGCTTCAGAATACGAATTACTACAACACGCTGGGTGATACCACGACGCTCCCCTTCAAGGATTTCTGGTATGACGAGGATCCGTATTCCTATATCCAGCAGACACAGGACGCGGCCTGATTCATAATAAGGATTACTACGGAGGGATATCATGAGTTATTTGCATCTTAAAGTACCGCCGACACGAGACGAGCGGCTGAAACCCTGTCACGCCTACGGCGGAAATATGGACGGTCTTATTCACGGCCAGAAGGAAGGGTGTCTGACCTCCAACGGTCGCACCTTTGCTCAATGTACCGGCTGCCAGTTGTTGCTGTCGGCAGTTATGGCAGCTTCAATTCCCAATACCGTCTTGATTTTTCACGCTCCTGTCGGCTGCGGCTCCTGTTTTCTCATGTTTGCCGGTGTCACAAAAGAATATCAGACCACTCGCGGCAACGAAGATTCTGTCGGTATGATCTGGTTATCGACCAACCTGAACGAGATTGATGTCATTACCGGTGGAGAAACAAAGCTGGAGCAGGCCATTATCGAGGCGGAAGAGCGCTTCCATCCCCACGCGATCTTTGTTGCCAATACCTGCGTTCCGGCAATTATCGGCGATGACATTGATAATGTTGCTTCCCGGCTGCGGCCCCAGATAAACGCCAAAATTATTCCGTTATACTGTGAGGGCTTCCGCACACGCTTTGTGGCGACCGCCTATGATATCGTCTACCATGGTATTCTACGCTTCCTGCTCGGTGACGACAAGGTAGACTGGAAGCCTCAGGGTGAGGTTGAACGACGCGAATACGAAGAGCGCTGCAAGCGAACCGTCAATTTGCTCAATGTCGGTTCAATGGGATATGTTGACGAAAAAGAGTTGACACGACTGCTCAATGCCATTGGATTGGAAGTCAATATTTATCCATGCTTTACACCGCCAGAGAAATTTGTCAAAGTGAAGGATGCGGCCCTGTCGGTCAGTATCTGCGCCACCCATGACGACTATTTTGTCGAGCATTTGAAAGAGTTGTATGGTATCCCCTACGTTCTCAACACAATTCCGATCGGGACCGATAACGTGCGGCTCTGGTTGCTGGAGGTTGCCGACTTTTTCGGTATCCGTGAGAAGGCGCTGGGAGTAATCGAAGCGGAGGAAGCGGAACTGCGTGAAGCGCTCAAGCCGTTACGTACATTCTTTGAAGGGAAGACAACCTTTGTCAGCACCGGAGAGATCAGGGCAGGAGCCCAGGCGACAATGCTGGAGCAGGATCTGGGCATGAAGGTGCTTGCCATTCGCACCCATCATTACGACAAGTTCGGCGATGTTGTCTTCGATCATTTCAAGGGGCGTGATGATGTGACCATCAATGTCGCAACTGCTCAGCCGTTTGAACAGGCAAATCTGCTCAATCGTTTGAAGCCGGATATATTCCTTGGTCATACCGGTAGCAATGTCTGGGCAGCGAAACAGGGATATCCGGTTCTGTCTATTTTCGGACCGGTTAACAGCTATATGGGGTATAAAGGGGTCTTTGAGGTTGCTACCCGCCTGGAGCGCCTGCTCCAGAACCCGGAATTTTTCAAGACACTGGGAGAAACCACCACACTCCCCTTTAAGGAACATTGGTATGATGAAGATCCGTATTCCTATATTCAACAGACACTGGATGCGGCGTAATAGAGAGTTATGACCGGTCTGCGCGGGATTGCGAGAGCCCTCCATTCTCGTAACTTTCGCCTGTTTGTTGCCGGTCAGGGGTTTTCACTGGTTGGCACCTGGATGCAGCAGGTTGCCATGAGCTGGCTTGTCTATCGTCTGACCGGTTCAGCCATACTGTTGGGTGTCGTCGGTTTTTCCAATCAGATTCCAAGCCTCTTTTTTACACCATTGGCCGGTGTTCTGGCAGATCGATGGGATCGCAGGCGACTCCTCATTATTACCCAGTGTCTGGCAATGCTCCAGGCAGCCATACTGGCAACAGTTGTAATTGCCGGAGTTGTGCAGGTCTGGCATGTTATACTCCTGAGCGTTGTTCTCGGTATCATCAACGCATTTGATATTCCGATTCGCCAGTCATTTGTGGTACTGATGGTTGACCGGCGGGAGGATCTGGGAAATGCCATTGCCCTTAATGCTTCACTGTTCAATGCTGCCCGCCTGATCGCCCGTCGATTGCCGGAATAGCCGTTGCCGTCGTGGGTGAAGGGGTTTGCTTTTCGATCAACTCCGTAAGCTTTTTGGCGGTGGTTGCCGCGCTGGCCGCCATGCGCCTTACCCCGCGACCGGAGAGAAATTATCCGCGTCGTGTCTGGCCTGAACTGCGCGAAGGGATAACGTACTCGTTCGGATTCAGCCCGATCAGGAAAATACTGCTGCTGGTGGCTCTGGTCGCCCTGGCCGGGATGTCATATGCGGTCCTCATGCCGGTCTTTGCCCGTGAAATATTGCATGGCGGATCACAGACATTCGGTTTTCTCATGTCGTCGGCCGGGAGCGGCGCGTTTTTAAGCACCCTGTTCCTGGCATCACGCCGGTCGGTGCTTGGACTTGGGAGGGTTATTTCCGTTTCGGTCGCCTTGCTGGGTATCGGTAATGCGGTGTTTGCCTGTTCCACGTACCTGCCGCTTTCCTGTGGCGCATTGGCAATAGTGGGGTTTGGCGCAACCGCCACGATGGCTTCCTGCAACACCGTTCTTCAAACAATTGTGGATGAGGACAAACGGGGAAGGGTTATGAGTTTCTTCTCCGTGGCGTTTAACGGGGTGCTCCCGTTCGGCAGTCTTCTGGCAGGAACACTGGCCGGGACTGTCGGACCTCGTCAGACGCTGCTGCTCGGAAGTCTTGGCTGTTTTGCCGGGGCGGCTCTGTTTGCCAGACATCTGCCGAACATACGGAAACATGTCAGGCCGATCTATATCCGGCTCGGAATTATTGATGAAAACAGAACGCCCGGTACGGAAGCTGTTTCGCATGAACGTGGATAAATACAACTGTGACATGAGGTAACAATGAGTGACTCTCCTGAAATACGTGTGAATCCGGCGACACCAGTCTATCTGGATTACAACGCCACCACACCGGTCGACCCGCTGGTGGTTACGGAGCTTCTCCCCTGGCTGAGCGAAGATTTTGGCAACCCTTCCAGTAATCATCCCTACGGTCAGCGCACCAAACAGGCGGTTGAACGGGCACGAACCGCTCTGGCGAATGTGCTGGGGTGTTCTCCTGCTGAAATCGTCTTTACCAGCGGTGGTACCGAGGCAAATAATCAGGCGCTTATCGGTGTGGCGCTGGCCAACAGTGGACGTGGCAGGCACATCATTACCTCGGCCGTCGAACACCCGGCAGTGCTCAATCCGCTGAATTGGCTGGAGATGCACGGTTTCACCGTGACGATTCTGCCGGTGGACGGCACCGGCAGGGTTGATCCCGAAACGGTGCGGCAGGCCATTACCGGTGAGACGATCCTGATCAGCATCATGCACGCCAATAATGAAGTCGGTACCATCCAACCGTTGGCCGAGATCAGTGCCATTGCCCGGAAACATGGCGTCTTGCTGCATACGGATGCCGCCCAGTCGTTGGGGAAAATCCCGGTCCGGGTTGATGAACTGGGAGTGGATCTGCTGACGGTGGCCGGTCACAAACTGTATGCTCCGAAAGGGGTCGGTGCTCTCTATGTCAGGAACGGGGTTAAAGTAAATTCGTATCTGCATGGCGCCGGACATGAGGGGGGGCGCCGGGCCGGAACCGAGAATGTCCCGTATATCGTTGCGCTCGGCAAGGCGGCTGAACTGGCCGGAGAGCGACTGGCAGCGGAGGGATCCCGTCTTCGCGAATTGCGCGACCATTTTCACGCCAGACTCGGCGAACTGGTTGGCGGAGTCCTGCTGAACGGCCACCCGACCGAACGCCTGCCCAATACCCTGAATGTCAGTTTTGGCGGTGTGATCGGTTCGGAACTTCTGGAGCATACTCCGGAGATAGCCGCTTCTACCGGATCTGCCTGTCACGACGGGTGCGGCGAGTTGTCCGGTGTGCTCAAAGCCATGGGGGTGACCCGCGCACAAGGGTTTGGTGCGGTACGATTCAGCCTTGGTCGCCAGACTACTCTCGAAGAACTTGATCGTGCCGCGGCTCTCATTGCCGCACGGGTAACAGAGCTGCGCGCTACGAATATTCGCGGCAGCGTGGCCCCTGTTCAGGCCGGCTTGACGACGCTTTCTTCCTGCGGCGGTTGCGCGGCAAAACTGAGTCCTCAGGACCTGGCCCTGGTGCTGAGCCGGTTACCCGGCATTACCGATCCCAACGTCCTTGTCGGCACTGCAACCTCCGATGATGCCGCGGTCTACCGGGTGAACGACCAGCTTGCTATTGTGCAGACAGTGGACTATTTTACTCCGGTGGTTGACGATCCTTACACCTACGGCCAGATCACCGCTGCCAACGCTCTTTCCGACATCTATGCCATGGGAGCCGAACCACTCTTTGCCCTCAATATCGTCGGCTTTCCCGCAGAAAGTCTGCCGCTGGAGGTGCTGACCAGGATTCTTCAGGGGGGTGCCGACAAGGCGGCAGAGGCGGGTATCGGTATCATCGGCGGGCATACCATCATTGATGCCGAACCGAAATACGGACTGACCGTCACCGCCGTCATTCACCCCGGCAAGGTCATCAGCAATGCCGGAGCACGCGCGGGTGACCGTCTGATTCTGACCAAACCACTCGGTCTCGGCATAATCACCACCGCGCTTAAACAGGGCAAACTATCCGAAGCTGCGCTTGTCGAGGCTACGGCCGTGATGACGACGCTCAACAAAGCTGCCGCAGCGGCGATGGTAGCTGTCGGGGTCAATGCCTGTACCGATGTGACCGGTTTTGGCCTGCTCGGACATCTGTTGGAGATGGTACGTGGCAGTGGTGTCGGCGCACAGATCCATGTTGGCCGGATACCGGTTCTTGAAGAAGCCAGGAGTTTGGTGCGCCAGGGGATCGCACCGGGAAGCAGTCGCCGCAATCTGGAGTTTTTACGCGAACTGTTGGATCTGTCCGAGGGAATCAGTGAGGATGATCTGCTGATTCTTGCCGATGCCCAGACGTCGGGAGGGCTTCTGATTGCCGTTCTTCCCGAGAAGGTGGAGCAGCTCAAAGCGGAACTGATGCGTAACAATGTGCCGATTTTTGCCGAGATCGGCGAGATTTTGACTGATCACGGCAGTCGAATATTAATCACGCCGTAGAGCGGGAAGGAATAATATGATGCTCTGGAATATATTTGTCCTTTTTAGCCGGGTGGCACTGTTCTCATGGGGAGGCGGACCTGCTTCGCTTGCGCTCATGCAGCGGGAAACAACCTCGGCGCTGTGGGTTCCCCCCGGGGCGGTTGAAGCGGTACCCTGGACAAC
This sequence comes from uncultured Geobacteraceae bacterium, assembly GCA_903930585.1. Lineage (GTDB taxonomy): Bacteria > Desulfobacterota > Desulfuromonadia > Geobacterales > Pseudopelobacteraceae > JACRCG01. The sequence continues at coordinate 40,957 of CAIYZD010000586.1, forward strand.
GCCGCTGGAATTTTCCGATGCCGTCGCAGTTGGTAATGCGCTTCCCGGCCCCATAGCGCCTCAGGTGTCTGCCTACGTCGGGTACAAGCTGGCCGGCGTGCCGGGTGCCATTGTTGCCGCGACCGGTACGGTTCTTCCTACAACGCTTTTGATGCTGGTTCTGGTGGTGTTTTTTTTCAGAATCAAGGACAGTTCTCTGATCCAGTCAATGCTCAAGGCCGTGCGTCCTGTCGTGGTCGGGCTGCTGCTCTGGACCGCGTACGATATGGCCTATAGCGTCTTCGGTGTCAAACGGTCCGGGTGGGGTGACTCGCTGGTCATTGGCTGGGACAAAATTCTCTTTATATCTGCTACGTTTGTCCTTCTGACCACAACCAGAATCAACCCGGCCTTTGTCATCTTCGGGGCCGCCTGTATCGGAGGAGTCGTATACCGATGAAAATAGATGCTCGTTGCAAGGGGTAACGATGGCTACTCGTAATTTGTTACATGATCCGGTCTGGCAAGCTGCCGAGCTGGGACTCGCACTACCCGACTCACTGCACGCCGTTTCCGTCGCGTTGCCGCGCTGGCAGGATGTGGTCGGTTATGAGGAAAAATGGCCTGACGTGGTCAGCAGGTTACAGTGCGGGTATCCCCGCTTTGTCATACACCGGCTGGTGCAGGAACTGGCACACGTTATCGGTGCAGGACAGCCGTGCCTGCCGTTTCCCTCGCGACACACGGCGCAGCAGTGCGTGAGCTTTATACATCGGCAGAGTGGTGCCCCGGCTCATGTCGTCGAACATAACGGGCACTACGCTGTCGTTACAACTGATGCCGGCTATGACAATCTCAAAGCTTTCTGGCAGCATACCGGCCTGATCGTTTCTACCCGTCGTGCCGAATCGGTTTTACATGGTGCGCCGGTGGCTCTTCATGACGGGCGGGAAGTTCGCGACTCATTGCGCCGTCAGTTGGCAGAGCTGTACGATTGTGCCGAAGACGATGTGTTTTTGCAGCCTACCGGTATGGCGGCCACGTTTGCCGCTTTGAGAGCGGTTATGCGGCGAACGCCGGGAACGGCAACCGTTCAGGTTGGTTTTCCGTATGTGGATACCCTCAAGCTCCAGGAAAAATTTGGACATGGCGCTACACTGCTGCATGATCTTACCAGTTGTGCCGCCGATCTGCGCGAGCTGCTGCAGCGAGCCCCGCTGGCTGGATGCTTCAGTGAAATACCGGGGAATCCCCTGCTTGGCTCCGCTGATCTACGGGAGATAACTCCGATACTGCGGGAGTTCGGAATTCCGCTGGTTGCCGACGATGTGGTGGCAACCCCGCTGAATGTCGATCTGGGGCCGTATGCAGACCTGATTGCCACCAGTTTGACCAAATATCTTGTCGGTACCGGCGACGCCATGGGGGGAGCACTGATCTGTAATCCCCGTTCGCCGTATCATGCTGAACTGAAGGGTATCGCCACATCACTGCATGAGGAGTTGCTCTGGGTCGAGGATGCCGTGGTACTTGAAAGGCACATCGGCAGTTTTCCGGAGCGGATGCGGGTGCATAACCGTAACGGCCTGACCATTGCCGAGCGCTTGCGCCGACATCCCGGTGTGGAACAGGTCTGGTATCCCAAGTGGTCATTTGGCGAGGCGTACGAAGCGGTGCGTCGTCCGGATGGGGGGTGGGGATCGCTGGTTACCTTTCTCCCCAAAAATGCCGAAGCCATGTCCCCGCGTTTCTACGACAATCTGGAACTCTGTAAAGGGCCGAGTCTTGGAACCAGCTTTACTTTGGCATGTCCCTTTACCCTGCTGGCACATTACACCGAACTGGAATGGGCAGAATCGTGCGGTGTGCCGCGCAATCTGATCAGGCTGTCGGTAGGACTGGAAGATGCCGATGATCTGTGGCAGCGTATCGAACGCGCACTTACGGCTTAAAACTATGTATAACGAGGGGGGTGCGTCTGAGATGGCAGACACCTTATTTGATTTCGATACGGCGGTTGACCGTGCTGACACCGGCAGTGAAAAATGGAACAAATACAAAGGTCGCGACATCATCCCGCTTTGGGTCGCGGATATGGATTTCCGCTCGCCACCGGCTCTGATCAAAGCACTGCATGAGCGGGTCGAACATGGTGTGTTCGGCTACACCTATCCCGAGCAGGATCTGATCGATATCGTGCAGTCAGCCTTGATTCGTGACTATGACTGGGCGATTGATCCGGAGTGGCTTGTCTGGCTCCCCGGACTGGTCTGCGGGCTGAATGTCCTGTGCCGTGCCATCGGTAAAGCGGGAGACGATGTACTGACATTTACCCCTGTCTATCCGCCCTTCATGAGCGCGCCGGTGCTGACCGGGCGCGCCGTCACCAAAGTGCCGCTGGCGCTCCGGGACGGACGCTGGATACCGGACTTTGTTGCCCTTGAAGCGGCGATTACTCCGCGCACCGGACTGCTCCTCCTCTGTAATCCGCACAATCCGGTCGGGCGTGCGTGGAATCGGGAGGAACTGCTGCAGTTCTACGACATTGCCAAGCGCCACAATCTGGTCATCGGGTCGGACGACATTCATTCCGAGCTGATCCTGGACAAGAATCTGCGTCATATTCCCATCGCCACGCTGGCGCCGGAGATTGCCGACCGTACCATTACCCTGCTGGCCCCAAGTAAAACGTACAACATTCCCGGACTCGGCTGTTCGTTTGCCGTCATCAGCAACTCCACTCTGCGCAATCGTTTCAAAAAAGCCATGGGGAGACTGGTGCCGCACCTCAACCTGTTTGCCTATACTGCCGCCGAATCGGTGTACCGGGACGGTGAACCGTGGCGCGCCGCTCTGCTCGATTACCTGCGCGATAACCGTGATCTGGTGGAGCGTGAAATTGCCGCCATGCCGGGACTGAAAATTACCCATGTGGAGGCGACGTATCTGGCTTGGATCGATGCACGAGATACCGGTATCGAAAATCCGGGTCGTTTTTTTGAGGATGCCGGGGTAGGGCTGTCAGACGGTGCCGACTTTGCCGCACCGGGCTTTGTCCGGCTCAATTTCGGTTGTAACCGGTCACTGCTGGTGGAGGCGCTCAGGAGGATGAGGGGAGCGCTTCATACCAGATAATAGAGCCGCAACAAGGACTCCCGCTTGATCGGTAGCAACCATGGCACATTCATTTCCAGAACAAGGTGCGCCGGCCTGGTCATTCCGGTTATTTTTCTCTTCGGCTGGGAACTTGGCGCCCGCCTGCAATGGATCACCTCTCTTTTCCTCCCTGCGCCGTCACGGATTCTCCAGTCCGAATATGATCTGTTCATTCAGCATGGCATCATGCGGCATGTCTGGTCGAGTGTCTCTCTGGTCATGAGCGGGTTTGCCCTGGGGGCTCTGACCGGCTTTGCAAGTGGAGTCATCTGCGGAGTTGCCCGTACTGCCGAGCGGCTTTTCAGTCCGCTGCTCACCTCCCTGCGTCAGGTGCCGCCTATCGCCTGGCTGACGGTCATTGCCTTTGCCATCGGGTATGAAGATTCGGGAAAACTGTTCTTTATCGCCCTGACGGTATTTTTTCCGGTATTCGTCAATACGCTGCACGGCATTGCCCACGTGTCACAGGATTATGTCGAGGCGGCGCGTAGCTACGGATTCAATCGCTGGCAAATTTTCAGTCGAGTGATATTGCCGTCTGCGCTGCCGACCATGTTTACCGGCATTCGCTACGGCGCCGGGATGTCATGGGGCATGATTCTGGCTGCCGAGATGATCTCCGGGCGTAAAGGGTTGGGGTATCTCTTGAGTCGTCGTCAGGAATTGCTGGTGGTGGATGAATCGCTGGCAATTCTGATGGTTATCGGCTGTATGGGGTTTTTGATTGATTTTTCCATAAGCAGTATTGAGAGAAGGATGACGCGTTGGAATCGGCAGGTGCAGAAGGGTTGAATGGTGAATTGTAACAAAAGACTCAAACGGGCTTATCGGCTCCCCAGCACCCACGCCACTCGGCATGCGGGTTCATACCAAGCGGTTACAATTTCAATAAATATAGTCTTGACACTACATATCCTTGGAGCTATTTCACGTATTCAACACAAAGGAAAACCTTTTCGAGTGTTTTTCGCTTTCGATCCTCTTCGACAGGCAGTAATGCTGTGTGGTGGTGACAAGACCGGTGATAAACATTTTTACGAAACCATGATTCCCATTGCAGAACGAGAATTTTTGAACTACCTGCAAGAATTGGAGTAAGTGATGGGAAAGCAACTTTCAGAATGAGTGCCGTTGCATGAATAAATGCCTTTTTTAGAATTATAGTTAACTTCGGAATCGGGTTTCTTTTTGTCAATATATGTCTTTAAATTGCCTTGTATTCCAGCCTTTTTGTGGGAATGTTCTTGAGTTGTTGACGTGACTTGCACGCTCCGGGAGCCACATACATGAAACGAGCCATCCTGTTTGATGTGGGGGTGCATCAGCGCATTCAGCGCAATGACATTACCCCGCTCCTCATGGCGCTGAGTGATAAGGATATCAACCGCGGCGGGATTGCCGAAGCATTCGTCGGTACGGAACTTGTGAAATACGGCGAGCCCCATCTTCCCCCGACGCTTTACTATTGGTATCGTGAGGCCAAAAGCAGCAATGCGGAGGTGGATTATGTTATCCAGAAGGGAACGGAGATCGTTCCAATCGAAGTAAAGTCAGGCAGCAAAAGGCAGATGCAGAGCCTGCACCTGTTTCTGGCGGAGAGAAATTTACCGGTGGGAATACGGATATCTGCCGAGAATTTCACGAAGTACGGTGCCATCACGACTATCCCGCTGTATGCGGCCAGCCACGTTCTCCGCAGACCCGGCTTGAGGAAGTTTGACATGACACTCAGCAGAGATTGAATTTCCACTTCCAGCCCGGTTTCTTCCCGCACTTCACGGATGGCTGCAGTCAGGAAATCCTTGCCGAATTCGGTGGAGGGAGGCTAACGCTGGTAAGTTATGTAAGTTATTGCACTAAGAAGTGGTTTCCGGAGGAGAAAGCCCTTAATCAATTATAGGGAGCCGAAAATGCCCTCCCCATTTTCTACTTTGTCGTTGTCTTTGAATTTAAAGCGTTATATTCTCAAAGCAGAATTCTGATACTGATGCGTCGGACTTGGTGAAGAGAAATGGGAGCAGTAACATGCGAGTTGAAGCGATAGTGAAAAAAAACGGCTGGTTTATACCACACCCAGGTTTTTCGGTTGGAAAGGAATAACATATTCTCCTCGATATTGCCCCGGTTATTACAGAAGAAGTTTTGGATGATGCGTTTGTACAGGCAGCCGGTATTCTAAAAAAAAACACAATTGACGGGGTTAAGTTTCAGAAAGCAATGCGAAAAGAATGGGACAGGCGATAGTGTACCTGATCGATACCAATATCATCATATACTACCTGAAGGTGAACAAGCAGCCGTCTCATTTTTGAGCGCCCATCGGGGGAAACTGGCAATTTAGCCAATTACTTGGATGGAAACACTCTCATACTCGTTTAGCTCCGATGAAGAAAAAGTAGTCCGGGCATTTCTGGAGGAATTCAGGCTGATCGAATTTTCCTCCCCTGTGATGGAGTTGTCTGTAGAAATCCGCCGAATGAAAAAGATGAAACTCCCTGATGCAATAATAGCAGCGTCAGCCGTTCATCATAACCTGATTCTTGTTACAAGGAATTCCAAGGATTTCAAAGGAACCGCAGTAAAAACGCTTGATCCGTTTGTAACTTCTTAATTCAACCAATATTTAGCCGATTGAAAACAGAGTCATAGCTCAACTTTCGAAAAACAAGAGGTGATACACGACTTTTGTTTTTTCACAGAGAAAGTGGTGATCACATATCACCTCGTGCCCCCCCGACAGCATAGTCAATCCACCGCGCACCTTCAAAACCAGTTTGATCCTCCTCAAAAGCCATGTCCGGAAAGGGGCCCCGAATATTCCGGGGACATCCATACCTATTCCGTCTTGACCTTATCTGGCACCAGAATACCACAGTAACAGCGGATTGTTTGCATTTGCATGCAAAATGCAGTAATATGCCTACAGGAGGTGCGCCATGCCGTCATTACAGGTTCGCGAATTGCCGGAACATATCTATCAAACTCTCTGCCATGAGGCCGAAGCTGCTCACCGTTCCATCGCCCAACAGGCGGTGGCGGTGCTGGCAAAAGGGTTGCATCTTGATCTTACGCCGCAGACGAGACGCAAGGCGCTATTATCTGCCATCCGAGAGGGGGCGGAGAACTCGATCACATGCGGATTTCCAGACCCGGCGCAGCTGGTTCGGGAGGATCGTGACCGATGAATGTTGTTATTGACGCGAGTGCAGCCGTTGGTCTGGTGCTTGCATTTCCCGACACTGAAATCTTTACGCCACTGCTGGAACAGGCCGCACTGGTTACAGCGCCAGACCTTTATATTGCCGAGGTCAGTAACGCTATCTGGAAATATCGCAAGGCAGATTTTCTTCCCATGGAGCGGTGCGAACTGCGACTTGAACAGGCGGTAAGCCTACCGGACCGGATTGAATCAAGCTCGGCTCTCTACCAGGAGGCGTTCGCTCTTGCCTGCCGTCACCTGCATCCGGTGTACGATGCTATCTATCTCATCCTTGCCCGCAGAACCAATGCCACCATCCTGACTATGGATCGCCGTCTGGCTGTGCTTGCCGCCCAATTGGAAATCAAGGTCATCATTACATCGAAACCGTAATTCCTGTTCCCCATCAAAGGGCAAGATCATGACAAACCCCGCCGGCATACTCCCGATCCACCGGCGCACCCTCAAAACCGGTGGCATGAACATACGAGATAATACTTTGATCCGCCTCGAACGCCATGTCCGGAAAGGGGCCCGCCAGCGGATACCATGCAAGTTCCGTCAGGTCGTCGCCCGCCAGGAATGCGCCTCCGGTAATATGTGCCTTGAGCACTACGACCAGGGTGTGCAGACCCGGCTTGAGGAAGTTTGACATGACACTCAGCAGAGATTGAATTTCCACTTCCAGCCCGGTTTCTTCCCGTACTTCACGGATGGCCGCAGTCAGGAAATCCTCGCCGAATTCGATGTACCCGCCCGGCAGACACCACTTGCCGGTGCCATAGTTTCCTTCACCGCCCCTTCTGCCCAACAGTACCAAATCTCCCTCCGTTATCAGAATAACTACGCCGGGTGCCGGGTTGCGGTAGAGTGTCCAGCCGCAGGCCGGGCAGAATGGGTGCGGTTTTTCAGGTGAGGTCAGTGGCAGGGGGGCGGCGCAAGCGCAGCAGTAGCGGAAGCGGCTGCTGTCCGCTACTGTCTGAACCGGTTGATAGGTGTGAAAAACCTGTGTGGCGCGCATTATTCCTATTGCTTCTTTCCGCCCTGAGCCGGTTGTGTGACAAAGCTGCTGAGGACGCTTGATATATTGGTGACAAACGGCTCCAGCAGATTTCTCTGTCCCAGTCCCAATCCTTCGGTGGCATTTTTGTTGTCGAAATTGACCAGCACGTACGAAAGCACGACATAATTGCTTTTGGTCAACTCATTGATGTCATCCGGTACGACGGCATTGACACCAAGGTAGATGGTAGCATCTTTGCGGTCGTTCACCAACCTGATGTCCTTGTTTTTTCCCAGTTCATCCAGCACCGCTCCGGAAACATCCTTATACCGGGTAAGGGCGGAGGTGTCCACAAAAACGGCATTGCCGGATACCCTGGGGGGCGCAGGTGAAGCGCTCTCTTTTTTGCATGCCGTCAGAGCAGCCAGCATACAGGCAACAGCTATCCATCTATAGAGTGACATTGTGTACTATCTCCTTTTGTTGTGTATTGTCACTTGTCGCCGGGAACTGTTGCCGCTCCGGGCGGAGTGACTGTTGAATCTTCTTTGTGTGCCGATTTGTCGCCTTTTTTTGCGCAATTGCACTGCGTACCGCACCGCTTGAATTTTTTCACGGCGTCCTTGCCCGCTTTGAACTTTTGCGATTTTTGTGCTTGATTCGCCGTCGTAGAGTCTGAGCTTTCTTCCGCGGCACACACGGCGAGTGACACTGTCAGTGCGATAATAGTCACCATGGTACAACTAAATAATTTATTCACGGACGCTTACCTCCTCTCTCTTTTGTAATGATTTGCTCTCATCGGTAGTTTTCTCATCATGCAGCAAAGCGGCTTCAAATGCCTCAATGTTAACGCCCGGCAGAATCCTGCCATTTACGAAGTAGAGCGGCGTGCCGATGACATACGCTTTTTCCGCAAACGCGGCATGTTCTTTCAGCAATGCTTTTCCCGCTTCGGTGGCACCTTTCGGAAGCTCCTTGTCATATTTCCCGGAGAAAACGTCACTGAGTGCAGCCACCTTGTCGTTCCGGCTCAAAATCCATTCCGATTTGGCTACCGCCTGGGGGTGGCTTTCGGCAATGGGGAACAAAAAGGTGTAGCGGGTTACATCCGGGACGTTCTGCCAGTATTCAAAAGCATTTCGGCAGTGAGGGCAGTCCGGGTCGGTAAATTCGATGACACTGTTTTTGCCGGTGCCGAGCTTTACCGCTTTGGAAAGGTCAAGCGATGCAATGATCCGTGACACGATGGCGTTCTTGGAAAGGGCGGTAATGTTGGTGCTGTCCGGGGAGAAGAGATCGCCGAAAAACAGTCGCTCCGCTTTGGGGGCGTAGTAGAACACGTCGTACATCGATTCAACTTCATAAATACCGTCGATGGTGGTCGTCTTGACGGAGGTTATGGGGACATCCTGCACAATTTTTTTCACCCCGGCGGTCACGGCGGCGAGATCATCGGCAGCTTCCGATAGCCCGAGGCCAAATACGCAGATACATACGAAGGTGCTGACGGCGATACGAAGTTTCATCATGGTGGTGCTCCTCCTTTTAGTTTATTTCTGAATTGTTGAAAGGTGCGGCTGACAGGAACATATGGCATTTTTCGGAAATATCGGGCTCGTATCAGGTGCCGGTACGAACTCCTGATTCCCTGCTTCTTTCCGCCGTAAGGAGCGCGCCTTTTCACTGTTCCAGGTCAGGGCCAGGAACGTGAGAGCCGTGATTGCCAATGGCAGAAATCCGGTGAATGCCGCCCGGATGCCGAACAGGGACGCGAGATAGCCGCTGTAGACCGGACCGAGCGCGACTCCCGTTCCGGTAATCAGGAAAAAGAAACCGGAAATTTTCCCCTTCATCCCTTTCAGCCTGGCCAGTTGGGAGTAGCTTGTTGCCATCAGCAGGGCGGCACCCATGGCCAGAACCACCGCTCCGGCGCCCACAATCCAGATATTGCTGAAAAAACCGGCGGCCAGCAGACCGACTATCTGCATCAGAAAACAGGCGACATGTACCCGTTGCATCCTGAAGCGGTCGGCAAGATCGCCTCCCCAGAACATGATCAGCACTGCGCCAACCCCCTGGGCCGATATAACGACCGATGCGACTTGGGGTGAGTAATGCAGATCTTTGACCAGCAAAATGATGATAAACACCAAAAAAGCATGATTGCAGGCCATGGCAACGCCTTGCAGAATACCGGTACGAAGCAGCATGCGGTTGCCTGCCAGTTGCCGGAACTGGGCCAGGATCGGCACGTCATTTCCGCTTTGATGCATAAGTTCACGATGCGGCTCACCGGTCTTGAATCCGGGAATAAAGCAGAGCGGTATGAATATGAGCGCTGCTATCACGCCGAATGACACCGGATAACCGGTGAAGTGAACCAGTTGTCCTCCGATCAACGGCCCGATAAGATTCAGGCCGACCGCCATTGCTGCTCTCATCCATCCGGCCCTGATGAGGCCAAAATTGTCCAGGCGCTCCAGAAACGAAGAGTTGAGGGCCGTCCAGCGGGTGGTTGCGACGCCGCCGCCGACAAACAGGTAGATCATCAGCAGTTCGCGGCTGGAAGCGGTGGGAATCAGACAGATGAACAGCACATCAAGCACGCCGCAGGCGATGTAGACCTTCCGAGGCCCGAACCGGTCGATGAGGAAGCCACCCGGCAGGGTCGTCAGCAGCCCGCCGATCGGTCCCATGCCCCGTATCAGACCGATGCCGGCGTCACCGATCCCCAGATTGAGGGCGTACAGCGGCAGCACGAACTGCATGATCCCGGCGGAACATCCGGCGGTGATGCTGACAGCCAGAAAACCGGCCAGCAGGCGGTTTTTATGCAGCCATGCCGATATACCCGGAATAGCTACCGGCATGGCTTTCCGCTGCGGATGCCGCCGAAAAATGTGCGGCGGAATGTATAAAATACCGGACCGGTCGGCCAGTATGTCCGCAATCTGTCACGGTAGCGTGTCAGAAAGCGTTCCTGCAGTTCCGGCGACAGGCGCTCAAGATAGGGAATAAGTGTTGTGCCGCGCGTCCACTCTGCTACCGCATCGGCATCGGGGAGCTGATGGCAGTATATCTTTTCAACGGCGATGATGTCACCGACGCCCGCGCGGTTTAGGAGGGCGGCATACGCATCAATCTCTAAAACAGGTGAAATACGCACCCATCCGTTCAGGGCGCTACAAAACGGTTCCTCCGCCGCAATGTCACGAATGGAGGCGTGCGAAGGATTCTGCTCGTTGGAAGGAACCTGAACCAGCAGCTGTCCACCTGGTTTTACAAGGCTGACAAGGTGAGGAATAAGGCTGTTGTGATCATCGACCCACTGCATGACGGCGTTGGAAATGACAAGGTCCCAACTGCCATTCACCTCTTCGACGGCACGGCGTGAAAATGACAGGCCGTCCGTGGCAAACGCTGCCGTCTGCTCCAGCATCCGCTCCGAACTGTCGATGCCGATGACACTGCTGGCCGTCAAACTGTCAGCCATTCTTCGCGTCAGTTCGCCGGTACCGCAGCCGAGATCTATGACCGAGAGATGGTCCCGCTTCGTGATAAACGCGCATAAATCTGCAAACGGAGCGAAACGCTGTTCTTTGAATTTCAGGTATTGGTCCGGATCCCAGGGCATTGACGTATTCCTTTTTTTCTGCACGGAAAACAAAAAAAGGCTGAGGATAAAATCCTCAGCCTCCAGATGTCTGGTCAGCAAAATCAGCCGTCATTCAATTGAACATCGGATAACGCATTGAATGAACAGGCATGGTCTATAAATTATACAGGTTTTATACAGTGGGTCCGGTTATCCTGTCAACCAAATATTGCAGACAGCCGGATTTATGGTTGACAGCGCGCGGTTTCCGAGGGTACTCTTGCCGAAATTACTGAGCTGACCATACCTATTGGAGGCCGGACAATCTCATCTGAGATCATCCGGCCTTTTTTATTTGTACGAGGATTTATGTCGGGGTGGGGCATTGTACGGACATATATATCTGCACCGTTCCGGCAGTTTGCTGGAAGAGCATATATCGTAAAAGGAGACACACATGGCAATAATCGCAGTAGCAAGCAGTGACGGAGTAAATATCGACGTCCATTTCGGACAGGCCACCTCGTTCAGGATTTATGATGTTGCTCTGGACGGGAGTTACAAACATCTGGAAGAACGGAAAATCATTCCCGCCGAGTCCGGGAACGGGGAATCCAGCCACGCGGCGGCAACAATCGAGCAGCTGCCCGATGTGGATGTCGTGCTGGTCAACCGGATCGGAACCGGACCGACCCGTGCCCTTGAAGGGCGCGGCACCAGGGCCTTTGCCCTGTCCGGTTCTGTTGACGTTGCGTTGACGGCCTATGGCAAAAAACAGAAACTCTTTAAAATAAAGCAGCCGGGTGAGGTCCTGCAGTCCCAGTATATACCGGGTAAATGCGGTGGTTGCGGAGGTAGCGGCAATGGTGGCGGATGTGGTCAATAGTTTCAGGCTCATTACATTCATTCTGCTGTTAGCTTCTTCGTCCCTGGCGGCAGAACCCATTCCGTTCAAGGAAACGGTCAGCGGCATCGAATTTGTCCCGGTAAAAGGGGGATGTTTCAGGATGGGGAATGATTACGGCTGGGAAGATACCTGGGATGAGAAACCGGAACATGACGTCTGTGTAAGCGATTTTTATCTCGGCAGGTTTGAAGTTACCCAAAAACAGTGGCAGGCGGTGATGGGTAATAATCCGGCCAAATTCAAGGAGTGTGGTCCTGATTGCCCGGTGGAGAGTGTCAGCTGGCTTGATATCCAGAAATTTATGACCAGACTGAACAAACGGACCGGCAGGCATTTCCGGTTGCCCACCGAGGCTGAATGGGAATATGCGGCCCGCAGCGGTGGCAAGAAAGAAAAATTTGCCGGAGGCAACGCGCCGGGCGCTTTTGGGTGGTATCAGGAAAACTCCAATAATGGTATACATCCGGTCGGGCAGAAACAGCCCAATGGTCTGGGACTCTATGATATGAGCGGCAATGTCTGGGAATGGGTACAGGATTGGCACAGCCCCGAGTATTACAGCCAGAGCCCCAGAAACAACCCGCAAGGGCCTGCCAGGGGGGTGTGCCGGGTGGTACGGGGTGGCTGTATTGCAACCGAGGCTGCTCTGGCGCGTACCGATCACCGGCGGCTGAACGACCCGGCGGAACGTTTCAACCTGGTCGGATTCAGGGCCGCAATCACGTCGCCGCCAGGTAAATAACAAAAAACACGAGGTGTTTGATGGTCACGACGATTTCAGTCGTCACGCATGAAGTTGAAAAAATAGTGCCGCATGTCAAAACCATTCGGCATCACCTGCACGCCCATCCCGAACTGGCCTTACAGGAATATAAAACCTCGGGCTTTATTCGTTCGGAGCTTTACGCGCAAGGGATTACGCCACTCTCTCCGTTTTTGGAAACAGACGTGGTTGCAATGATTTCCGGGACAGAAGCGGGAAAGAATGTAACCCTCCGGGCTGATATGGACGCGTTGCCGTTGCAGGAACAAAACGAGTCCGGTTACTGCTCCACAATCCCCGGCATGATGCACGCCTGCGGTCATGACGGTCACTGCGCCATGCTGCTCGGTGCCGCATTCGTGCTGAATAATCTCCGTCATAGATTTCGCGGCACGGTCAGACTGGTGTTCCAGCCGGGAGAAGAGGTAGTTGCCGCCGGAAAAGCGCTGGTTGAAGCGGGTATTCTGGAAAATCCGAAGCCGGATGCGGTGCTGGCGCTGCATGCCTGGAACGGTTTTCCGGTGGGCGCAGTCGGGGCGAAGGGGGGGGCTGCCATGGCAGCCGCCGATTTCTTCAAAATCACCATACAGGGGAGGGGAGGGCACGGTTCCAAGCCGGAACGCACCATTGATCCGATCCGGATTGCAACCAAGCTTGTGGAGAGCCTGTACGCCATTCCGTTCTGGCACGTCGGGGCGCTTGATCCGGTCGTAATCAGCGTTTGCAGCATTCATGGCGGACAGAGCGCTAATGTTATCCCCGACGAGGTAGTGCTGGAAGGGTCAATCCGCTACCTGTCCAAAGAGTCCGGCGAGAAACTGCCCGGTCTGTTCGAAGGCATAGTCCGGGGTGAATGCGAAAAGAGTGGCGCTTCCGCTTTCATTGACTATAAACGCCCCTACATCCCGACCATTAACAGTCCCGATATCGTTGCCATCGGCAAGGGGATTGTGGAGCAGAATCTTGGCGCATCAGCATGGATCGATGAAGTCGAACCGAGCATGGGGTCAGAAGACTTTTCCTATTTCCTGGAAAAGAACCGGGGCGCGATGTTTCTGCTCGGCATGGGTGAAGAAGGGCCGCAGCTCCATAACAACTGTTTCGATTTTAACGACGATGCCCTGCAAAATGGTATCCTGTTTTTGGTGCTATCGACGCTGGAGCTGTTGGAACGACAAGGGGGCACCCAATAATAGTACCCGGCTAATGATCGGGGAAATGCGAATTAACAGTATTGAGATCATGACAGAGCTTCCAATCCTTTTCTACGAATAATATCGAGCAATTTAAGAGCTGTTCCGCTGGGATGTTTTTCTCCCCGTTCCCATTTACTTATGGTGCTGACACCAACATTCAAGTAGTGTGCAAAAACAGATTGACTGACGCCAATTCTGGTGCGAGTGGCAACAATCTCATCCGGTGCCAGGCTTTTAACAGGTGTGAGGCATGACGTGTCAAATTCCCGCATTGTTTTAGCATCGATAACTCCGGCAACATGAAAATCCTCGGCTGTTTCGTGGATTGCTGCAAAAATATTGCTTTTATATTGTTTAGTCATGGTATGGAATCTCCTCAATTCTATCAATTTCCAAGGCAGAAGTGATTTCGTCCTCTTTAAGTGCTAAAAAGAGTTGTGAGAGCTTTCGTAGTTCACGCAGTTCATCAACTCCGATATTGTCCCGGTCATTTTTTGCAAAACCGTACAAAAACAGGCTTCTCTGGCCAGAAGAGAATGCGACAATAGTTCTGTAGCCACTACTTTTACCGCTACCTTCACGGGCAACCCGCTTTTTTACCAGACCACCACCAAGAACCGCATCTACAAGACCTCCTTCAATCTCACGAATGGCGTCTGCTAAAGCGGAGTTCTCAATTCCCTCTTTTCTCGCATATCGTGAAAAATGTTTTGATTTGAATACTCGCACACAATTCCCTTCTTATAATATAGTGCTCAGTGCCATATTTCAAGTAAACAATAACCTTTTTCACTCTGCTTTCCTCGGCTTTCTACGCCAAAGCTGATGTTTCTACCTCCCTCCAAGCGAGACTGCTCGACGAAGTTGGATTGAAAAGTTTGCTTGCATGTCTCACCTGCAATAGCTATTATTTTTAACGCAGTCCCCGGAGAAATCCTCTCCTGACCTCGAGTCAGTGACGATCCCGGGGTTTTTTTGCCCAAAATATACGTTCATGCTTCCAATTAAAATGGTAAGTTGCAAGCTGGTGAGCCGTACATGTTATAACGTGAACTCTCATTTTCTACTTGCAAGAAAACAGCATTAAACTTCGCATATGCATCTCTCCATCTGTTTCTGATGAAGAAATATTGATTGCGACATATATGCCCGAACGGTTACCGAGTCATCGCTGATTTCGTCCAATTGTGAGATGATCATGGATATGTAACTGCTGGTTTCCGGCAGAATGCCGGCACAACTGTCTGCAACCATCGTTAGGTCTCTGCTGGCAATGCTTGCCTGTATCATTATTTTTTCGAGCAGTTGCAAAGGTGACTCCATGCTTGGAGCTATGGTTGGCAACTCTGGATGAGACTCAGAGTGACCGGTGATGAGAACCTGGGGTTCGGATCTGATTTGACCCATATCTCCCCCTGAAGCCGGGTAGTGGTCAACTTCCTCGTTAATTGCACCATCAAAATTTGTGGTTACTAAATCCTCTACTGGCGTAAATGGGCCGTCACACATAGTACCTCCTTGATTGATTCATAGTATGTGTATTACAGGCGGCAATTTCTTCACAAAAAAGCGCCCAACTTTAAATAAGTAGGGCGCATTCAAATCTCGCCCTCTTTAGGCGGCTCGACTATCCTTCCGTGCGGAGTGGGACTCGGTAGCTTTGCGTCACCGGATTACTCCGGGTTTGCCATTTCACAGAAGAGGTTATTTTACTTTCGTTGCTGTTTCCAACGCTTTAACAGGTTTTATCCCCTTAATCCCTTTTATCCCTGTAAAAAAAATGTGGTGTAGACAAGTGGAAATGCACCATAGGACTCTTGGCATTTCAGTATCTCTTTCGACTTTTCAATGGTATTGCTCAACTCTTTAAACAGCAGTAACTGTAGTATCTATCCTGACATGCAGTGCTTTTATAATTGTTGCAAAAATTGCCGAAAGATTTTCCATGGTAGGGTTACCGGAAGTGGAAAGCATACGGTGAAGGCTTTTGCTTGGTTTCTGAACTTCTTCAGCCAATCGCTCGAATCCGACGGTTGCGTTTACGAGGTCGCGCAGGATCAGTCTGGCGGTTGCTGAATCACCATCCAGTAATAAATCAATCGCTTCATGTAGCAGGGATTTGGCAAAATCAGGGTCACATTCAACCCGTTTTTTTATAGTTTCTTTAAAGTCTCTCGTAAGTGCCATTTGTGCTCCCAGCTTTTCCCTTAAATCTATTTCTTTTTCTGGTTGGCTTTTCGTTCTTTGTACTCTTTCCAAATTGATTCTGCCTTATCGATATCCTTTTGCTGTCCCTTTTTAGTGCCACCACCGAGAAGAATTATTAATTTGTCACCGTCCTTGCCGATGTAGACCCGATACCCCGGTCCCCAGTCCAACCGGTGCTCTCCTATTCCCCCAAACCATTTTACATTGGAATGGTTGCCCTGCTCCATTTTGAGTACTACGATAGTAATTTTCGCCGCCGCTATGGTGTCCAGCCCCATGAACCACACTTCGTATGGGCTTGTACCATCTTCGGGGAGATATTCTTCAACTTTATAACTCATGTGAGATAGTATCCTATACGTTACTATTGTTCAATAATTATTTGTGATGACGTTGGAACCACCGGCAACCGATGTCCTGATATGTGTGAGTTATCGGCTACCGTTCAGCTTGCCTGTATTGGTTGGGAAGAAGAGCGGCGTAGAAAGTCCGCTTGAATTATGCCCCACTGAAGCCGCTATTTAAGCGTTTTTTTCTATATACAACCTCCTCAAGGGCTCCCCAA
>CAIYZD010000587.1 GCA_903930585.1 uncultured Geobacteraceae bacterium
TAAATCCGGAACTTCCAAAAAAGTGTCCAGTAAAAACCGGATTCACTGTCCAGTCATTTCCGGATTGCGTGTCCAGTGAAAACCGGATTGGGTGTCCAATTATTTCCGGATTAGGTGTCCAGTGTACACCGGATTACGCAGGTGATAGTGATGGTTGTGTTTCAAAGCTCTACATCCGTCGTATTCAAAGACATTATGAACGAGCATTGCAGCTTATACAACTTGCCGTAACCGGTGCTTTCAAAACATTTCCCCCCATATTGCTTCCCCTGCATTAAAATTAATAATATCTTACACTAAAACATCCACTTGCTGTAATCGATTAAATTTACAAAGTTCTCTAAAAGTTTAAATGCACTGATTAGCGCTGACCAGTGACACAAGAAACTTTGGAGAAACTTATGACAACAATCAATTCCGCTCGTGAACAAAAAGCCCAACGCATCCGGGATGCCATTATTCCGGATGACCCGCAAATTAATCTCGACGAATTCCAAACAGCAAAATTGATGAACTGCTCCGTAGACAAGCTCCGGCGTGACCGATGGTCTGGTGGCGGTATCCCTTTTATCAAAGTGTCTGCAAACGGGATGGTTCGATATCGGCGGCAGGATATCGATGAGCAACTAAACGGGCGTGTGTGCAAATCGACATCCGATAAGAGTTTTCTATTTACACGCAAGCAGAGCTTTGGCCGGGGACCAGGCAGACCTCCAAAATTTTGATTGGCAGCATAACAGAAAATAATGATCGAGGTACGAAGCATGACAACTACAACTATAAAATTGATTCTGGCGGCAATTATTTTAGCAGATGGCCACCCCGTTACGACCAGCAAGCAGCAATGCAGCCCCCGGTGTTTCTGGACTTTCCCCAAAAATCTCCGCACCCGCGAACTTATCAAAACATACGAGTTAGGTGAACCGGTGCCGGTGTCGCAGCAACAAATATGGGACGCGTATCACCAACTCGTAACAGAGACCAAGCGCCTCGGAGCTGGCAGAATTGGCGGCTTCATATGAGCACAAAGGCCGAAATTATCGAACGCCTTAATCTACCTGTACTCATTGCAGAACTGATCCCGTCAGTTAAACCGACAGGGGCGGAGCTCTCTGGTCTCTGTCCATTTCACGATGACCAAGCTCCGTCAATGAGCGTCAATCCAATAACCGGCCTTTTCCAATGTCACGCCTGCGGTAAATCGGGCAGCATTTTTGACCTTTTCGGCAAGGTACATGGTCTTGACTTTCCGGCAAGCATCAAGACCTTGACGGCACGGGCAGGGCTGGCACCTGGCAAGGGGAGCATTTCAAACGCTACCCTTAAACCTACAGAGGTTGACCGACATGATTACCACGATGTAAGCGGCAACCTATTATATCAGAGGGTACGTTTTGAGCCGTCACGGGATGGTATGCGAAAAAAAGAGTATATGCCCTTTGACCCGGCAGCTGGACAATGGAAACGCCCCGGTGCCCCGGTACTTTATCACTTGCCGGATGTTGTGAACGCTTCAACCGTGATTATCTGTGAAGGCGAACGCAAAGCCGATGTTGTGCAGTCCTGGGGGCTTGTCGGAACATGTTTTGACAGCGGGGCGAACTCTACTATTAACTCGGCAATGGTCGAAGTTCTAAGCGGTAAAGAATTAATCATTCTGCCGGATAATGACGATCCAGGCCGGATACACCGTGACAACATCATCAAGGCTATGCTGAGGAAGGCCGCAAGCATCAAAGTTATTGACCTCCCAGGCCTTGCAGTCAAGGGTGATATTGTCGATTGGATAAAGACCCCTGGCAACGACAAGGCGCGGTTGCTTGAATTGGTTGCACAAGCACAGGAGTGGGAATGGAGCCCGGCAAAAAACGGAGATGAGTTTTCCAAAACAGAACCAAACAGGCCGACGGCATTTAAAAAGATAATCAGTATGGCTGACCTTGTTAATAAGGAATTTGCGCCTATCCGTTGGGTAATCCCAGGATTACTCCCTGAAGGCTTGGCAATACTTTCCGGTCCGCCTAAAATCGGTAAAAGTTGGCTCGTTATGAATTTGTGCCTTGCTACTGCATGGGGCGGTTATGTGTTTGGCAGGTTCAAAGTTGACCCTGGTTCAGTATTGCTCCTGTCGCTAGAAGATAATGAGCGGCGGTTAAAAGGCCGACTTGAAATTTGCACAGCGGGAAACAAGCAAAACCTTGCCAATTACCACGCAACAACCGAGTGGCGGCGGCTTGACCAGGGCGGCTTAACCGATTTATCCGAATGGCTTGACCAGCATTCAGACTGCAAACTTGTTGTAATAGACACCATGCAAAAAATAAAACCACATCCTACACGCAAAAGCGGGAACGCTTACGAAAATGATTACGAAGCATATGGCGACCTCCAACGCATGGCTCTTCAGTGTTGCATTTGCATTCTGGTCATTCATCACAACCGCAAAAGCGAATCTAAAGCACCGGGCGATCCGCTCGAAATGATATCCGGCTCTATAGGTATCACTGGCGCGATGGATACCATTTTGATGTTATCGAGGCCACGAGGCGCGGCAGGCGCTGTCTTGACTGCTACCGGCAGGGACATCCCAGAATCGGAGTACGGCATGGTCTTTGACGGTGTTACAGGGCAGTGGATTATCTCAGGACGACCGGAAGAACTTATGTTGAAGGAGGGAAGCCACACAAGTTCGATTTTGGAATTTTTGAAAGAGCACTCAGGGAAAGAATTCACCGGTCATGATGTTTTTGAAGGAATTGGTGAAGAAATAAAAATAGCTACAGTCAAGCGTGAGCTGAATCGACTAGTTTCAAAAAGCATCATTCAGCGCCATTTGCAAAAATATTCATATCATAAACCTGCTGTCCCCGTGTCCCCCGTGTCCCTTGTACCAAATAGAATATCCACTACAAGGGACACCAAAGACACGGAGGGGCACGGGGATGGCACCCCGCAAAGTCCCACAGGTCCTACAAGGGACACCAAGGACACTATATATAATAAATTCCTGCTGGTAGAAGATTATAGCCTACCGTTAAACATATCCACAGTGTCCACGGTGTCCCCTGTGTCCATGGACGAGGATATACCAGATTTTGATTTTTAAGGGTCCAATATGCAATGCAAAATCATCAAACAATTCAACCGTCGTGGTGTCCTGCAACTTGTCGGTGCCGTCATAGACATACCGGAAGAAATGGTTTCGGCAATGGCGGAGTATGTTCGGCCATATGTATGTCAAGCTCGTAAGGTCGGTGGTCGAATTTGCGGGGCACCGTTCAGGATCGGCATTAACAGTTTTCGGTCGTGTTCAGATCCAGGATGCCAGGTACCCGAGAAGCGCTTCGTAGGAAAGAGTGAAAATGCATAAGGTATATCGCTCCAATATCTAATCGATCATAAACATAGTATTGGAGCGCTTTCTTTTGACTTACAGAGAAACTGCGTCAGAGGCAAATTTAGCGGCGTAACTACTTGACTTTGTGAATAAATAATCCATGTTGTCGACAACGGCAGTTGATTTAGCTAATAACCGATGAATGGAGTCAACATGGCAAGAAGAGACAAAAAGCGTGGATATTTGAGGCCGTACGTAAAAGGCAGTTGGCTGCCGATTGAGGATGACTTGCTGCTTTCAAATGCATTCCGAGAGCTGCAGCCTTCTGCCGTCATATTGCTACTACACCTTCACAGGATCGACAAGATGCTCGCCTGGAAGGGTGGAGACACTTACAGAGGTGAGTTCAATCTGACATTTTCCGAGGCCGAAACACTGGGCCTATCTCGCGGAACAACAATGCGAGCCGTGCAGGATCTGGCACAGCATGGTTTTATCGAAATTGTAGTCAAGGGTGGTTTGCGTAGTCAGGGGCGGACATCCAGCGTTTACCGGATTGTGGAGCGATGGCGGACATTCGCTGGGTTGCAGACACTGAAAGAATTAAAGATATTGAAAGATTGCGGTAAACCAGCGTGAGTATATGGCTTGTATATGTTCAGTCCAAAATCGGTACAGAGATTCCGGACAGTTTGCCGCTACAGGTGCAATTTTAGATACAGTGGCATATCAGCGGAGTTCCACTTTTGAACCAGTAGCAGGTATTGCAGTCGTCATAATTGAACCAGAGAAAAATGGAGGAGTAACAACATGCGCCAACGAAGTAAAAACGCAGTTACATATCAAAAAGCGGTTCACATGGAACTCAAAAAACAGGAAGAGGTTCCTGATGACCCAGTGGCACGCGCCCATATTCAGGTTTATTCAGAAATGGCTAAAAATGAGTTGGCACCATGTCCCCACGAAATAGTTGCCGGTGAGTGTCTGCCAGACCTTGATGAGCAAGAAGATTATGATGTCTGGTCGCCTACCAGCACTCTGCTGCATCCAAATTCAATTCACCAAACTGCCAGTCTGGATAGATTGTCTCTTGCAGAATCCACTGGATATCAGGATATGTGTATCGATGCAGCGGATACTATCGGCGCGGAAAATTCTCTCGAAAAAATGCTGGCTCATCAGATGGCGCTTTGCCACGCACATGGGATGGATCTTGTCGTTAAGGCCGGAAAGACCAGAGATGACAATGTTTCTATCAAGATGATGAACACAGCAATAAGGTTCATGGAGGCTTACCAAAAGGGTTTTGAGGTGATCCATAAGGTAAAGCGAGGCAATCGACAGACCGTTGTCGTCAAATATCAGCAGGTAAATGTGTCTGATGGTGGTCAGGCTGTTATTGCAGAATCAGCAGGGGGTGGTATAGGGAGGGGTGATGCTTAATAATGAACACTACCCCATGCAAAAAAAAACAGGTTCGGAAAATACGGGCATTATTTGTGGGGCTAAAACCCGCACCGGTGCTGCATGTAAGAACAAACCAGTCGTTGGAAAAAAACGTTGCCGAATGCATGGCGGTACGTCACGTTCCGGCAAGGACCACTGGAATTATAAGCATGGGTACTGGACAAAAGAGGAAAAGAAGCAGAGATCGGGCATGATGCGACTGTTGAGAGCATATATGAATGATATGTTGGCGTTTTAAGAGCATCCAATAATCTATTTTCAGTTAAAATATCGGAGTTTAAAAAACGATCCACCTGGATAATTTTCATGTGGGTCGTTCTGTTCTTTGTCGAATACTATACGCCTTGCTTCGTGGCGTTAATGGTTAACTTGAGGATGCTTTCTTGAATGTCTTTGTTGGGAATGACTCGGTAGGAATCAATCAGTAATTTTTCTGAAACCGCCATCGGGAGCGTTTCGTCTTCTTCAGTAAAAAATAGTTGGATTGGTACATCTAACGCGTGTGCAAGTTGCTGGAGACGGTCAGTGTTCATCTTGTTTGAACCGGCCTCATAGTTTTGGATCTGCTGCGTACTAACTCCAATTTGCTCTGCCAGGCGCTCTTGCGTCCAACCCGCCTGTAGACGAAGTTTACGCAGTTTCCAGCCAATTTGTCTGCTGCTCAAAATAGATCCCATATCACGCTCCGATTATGCGCAGATTACAAATAACCAGAGAGTGTCGACACCAAGTATGGCTTTACAA
>CAIYZD010000588.1 GCA_903930585.1 uncultured Geobacteraceae bacterium
GAGGCTTCCATGAATGCAATTTACTACATTGGCTTGGACATTCACAAGAAGACAATTGCGTACTGCATCAAGCGGATTGACGGCGTGCTTGTTCAGCAGGGCACTGTTGCCGCAGAGCGTAAGGCATTGAGCAAATGGCTGACTGAACTTCCCGGTCCCTGGTTCGGAGCAATGGAGGCCACAATCTTCACCGGCTGGGTATATGACTTCTTGAAACCCCATGCCGTTGTACTGAAGGTAGCTCACCCGGCAATGCTCAAGGCGATCACTGCGGCCAAGAAGAAGAACGACAAAGCTGATGCCGAGAAGATAGCTGATCTGTTACGAGTAAACCTTCTGCCTGAATGCCATATGATGCCGGAAGAACTTCGGGAGCTCAGGCGGATACTGCGCTACCGGAACATGATTGTGCGAACAGCCGTCAAAATGAAGAACAAGATGTCCGGCTTATTGATGGAGGTCGGTGCTCAATACAACAAGAAGCGTCTTTACGGCAGGAAATACTTCAGCGCACTTCTAGAGCGGGTCGAAGATGTTCCAGATTCTGTAAAAGGGTTGTTGAGATTGAGTCGTAACGGTTTTAAGATGTTTGACGACATCCAGAAAAAGTTGATTATGGTGTTACGAAAAAACAAACTGATTCAGGAGCGGGTGCTACGGCTGATGAGCATCCCAGGAATTGGTGAGGTTACTGCTCTTACCTGGGTTCTGGAAACAGGAGATTCGAGCCGCTTCAGCTCATCTCGACACGCAATCAGCTATTGTGGGTTATGCAGCGCACAACATGAATCGGCAGGAAAGGAGCAGCGCGGACCGATTTCCAAACAGCGCAACAAGCACCTGCAAACCATGCTGATTGAGGCTGCCAAACTTGCACCTCACTGGAATGAACAACTGGCAATGCTCCACGAGAAGGAGTTGGCGCGTGGCAACAAAAACCGCGCTACACTTGCTGTTGCTCGCAAGCTAGTGGAATTCATGCTGGCAGTCGACCGGCGTGAAACCAACTTCGAGTCGATGAAGGAAGCAGCATAACAAAACAGACATAACCTTCTTGCAGTACGATCTTCCCGTCGGGTCTCGCCGTTCCGGGGACTATGTGAACAGGAAACTGTTGCACGACATTTATTATGTTTCGAGACCGACGGGTTGGCCCTAACTCAATCTTCCGCAATGGGTTACCTGTTGAGTATATGGCATCGATACCGACGCCATATACCCAACAGGTGATTATTCCAAAGGCGGCACATGGATGTCTGGTCGCATGATCGCAAATGTGTGGACCATTAAGAAAAGATCAAAAGGATTGGAGAGCATGAAGGAGTAAAGCAAGGCTACCGGTGGCAGTAGTTCGGAGAGCTAAGGGAAATCTCCGTTTTCCCCTTGACAAAACTTATCATGGATGGATGTCCCCGGAATTACGGAATTACGTGCGTTTCGTCAATTAAAAATCCAAAATTTATAATTTTGTCTTTTTGAAATAGTGTCTCTTAAACCAGAAAAAGGGCCGTAGCGGAATATAAAGCCAGAAAAGATAATCCGGAAGAGGAAACTCGGTAAAATCAAGATGGACTATCATTACACTTCTTAAAAGTGTAAATAGTGGAGTTGCTGGTTTCAGGCGTTTGAGTTGTAATGCCAAACGGGGCCCGATAAGTTTCTTCTGTTGAGAAAGAATTTCATCTCTTGAAGCAAGAAGTTGCGAAGCGGCTCGAAGTACAAGCCTTTGAACTACGGAGTCTGATACAAATTGTTTACTAACTCTTTGGGGTGGTTTAATTCCATAAAACAATTCAAGGAGTGCAGATGTCTGGCA
>CAIYZD010000589.1 GCA_903930585.1 uncultured Geobacteraceae bacterium
AGTTCTCTGTCTTTCCGGTTTTATCCGCTTTTATCCGCCTTATGCTTTAGGCCGGCTTTTGGGTCCTGTTAAAAAGCCTTTGGGGGTAAACCAAAAAACCAGGAAAAAACAGTTCCTTACCGCAAAGACGCTAAGTGCGCAAAGAAATCAAAGAGTTAAAAAGCTAAGGAGGATCACTTTTTGGGTAAGACGTTTTAATTATTAATATTCTGATTTTCTTCGCGTTCTCGCTTAAAGCGCCTACTTTGGTTGCGTCTTTGCGGTTCAAAGGCTGTTTTTAGGTACACCCGCTGTCTTCCAGGTTTTATCCGCCTTGATCCGCCTTATCCTTTAGGCCCGCTTTTGGGTCCTGTTAAAAAGCCTTTGGGTTAAAAGCAAGCCGGTTACTTAAAGTGTTGAGTAACTGGCTTGGTTTACGAGCCATAGCTTAAAAAAAGGTGCATAAAAGCGGTAGTCATTAGTGCTGTATGGCTGAAACACTAAGTCCATTTCTTCAAGTTTGACAAGCGCTTTCTGCACTGTCCCTGGACTTATGTCGCCAGCAACCTTCCTGAATTGTCCACCAAATGGCTCCTTGCCGTCCACCAGGGCCAATGTTTGGAGCACACGGTTTTGTTGTTGGGTAAGTGACTTCCTGTATGCAGCATATATAGGTATTTCAGTTTCCCACACGACGTCAAGAGCATCTTGAAGAGTATTCTTGCCCAACATCTGCCCAGGTTTAGAAACTTCCCACAACGCATTACAGAGCTGTTGAAAATCACCGGTATTCCCATACAACATTTCATACAGGCCTTGGAGTTGTTCTGAATCGACCTTTCTTCCGCCTGACTCAAACAGCCGAACAATAATCGGTCCAATCTCACTGAAATCAATAGGGCCTATTTCAAGTGGAATAGCTGATTTGTAGAAAGGGTGTTTGGGGTCCATGAAAATTTCATGCATTTTCCTTCGGATACTTCCTGCAAAAATATATGGTGTATGTTCGTGTGTTTGTATTTCAGAACGCATTGAAGCAAGAATGCTCAAAGCATTTTCCAGTCCAAGCAAGCCCTGGAACTCGTCAAAAAAGGCGACCACCCCCTTTTTTTTGGCTTGGAACGCATGGATATAATCCAAGAGATCCGTGATTGTACTTATCGGATCTTCGAAATAGGCTCCAAAGGAAACGTTCGGAACCATGCTTGGCTGATCAAACGTCTGTGTTATCGATCCTCTGGCACGTTTACCGAGCGCGATCCATCGATTGAAAAAAGGAACCTGTTTTTCAAGACGTTCAATGCCTCTGATTGCCCTGATTATCATTTCTCTTTCTGTCCGCACTTCGTAAAAGTCAACTTTTAGGCATGGCAGTTTTAGCTGCTGAATAGCTTCTGAAATCAACGAAGTTTTGCCTACTCTTCGTTCTCCAAAAACCACTATGTTCTGGCCGGCGAGGATATATTCATGCATGCGTTCTATCAACTTCGCCCGTCCAAAAAATTCCTTTCCGGTTACGATCCTGCCATAGACAAAAGGATTTTGTGGTTTCATTTTTCACCTCAGTTATTATTCTTTTGGAGATATGCTAAAAGAATAATGCTAAAAGGGTATTTAGTCAACACTTTAAGTAACCGGCTTGATGTTATGCTTGATACTTTCCGTGCCTTCAGTGTATTCCGTGGAAAATGGTTTACAGACTGTAGTCATGCCATAGCTCTTAATAACGGCAGAGTTGCCTTGGCACTGGCTTTGTATGCTCTGGATATCGGAGCGGGTGACGAAGTCATCACTACCTGCCGCAGTTTCACCGCCTCTGCCAGTTGCTGAACGGCAATTACAAGCTACGTAACGCGACAAAATCCACATTAAAACAAATCCCTCCGTTTTTCAAACGTGAAACATTGCCGTTTCATGCAAATTATATGTTGTACTGCGTAAAAAACTAATATATTGTGCATTTTAATATGAAAAACATCGTAATGAGTCATAAAATCGAACGCGATGAGATGCTGAAGCAGAGTTTCGTCCCCCGGGCTGGACTTGCGGAAGCGGTGCAGAGCATGACCGGCGGCCTGATTAAGGTCGTCATCGGACCCCGCCGGGCTGGCAAATCTGTCTTTGCCCTGCAGATGCTTACAGTTGCTGCCGGTTCCGACTTTGCTTATATCAATTTCGATGACGAACGCCTGATGCCGCCGCTTGATCTGGATGAACTGCTGAAGGCGATGATTCAGGTGTACGGCGACAACCGGATCATCTTCTTTGATGAGATTCAGAACGTCACCGGCTGGGAGTTATTTGTCAACCGGCTTCAGCGGCGCGGTTACAATATTATCCTGACCGGTTCCAATGCCCACCTCCTGAGCCGTGAGCTTTCCACCCACCTGACCGGCCGTTACGTCGAGTTCCGCCTGCTCCCCTTTTCTTTTGCCGAATTCCTGACCGCACGCTCTTTTGCGGTTGATGAAACTCTGGCTACGACGGAACGTCAGGGGCTCATGCTGAAGCAGTTGGACGATTTTTTGAGGATCGGCGGCTTTCCCGAAGTGGTGGTGCGCGGGACCGAACCGGCAGGATATCTGACTGCCCTTTTTGACGGCATTTTGTTCAAAGATGTGGTTAAGCGCTACGGTGTCCGCTATTCGGCCAAGCTGCATGATGTGGGAAGATGGCTGATTGGTAATGTAGCGCGCGAGTATACCTGCACCAGCCTGAAAAACGCCCTGACATTCCGTAGTGTCCATACCGTTGAAAACTACGTGGGCTATTTGATTGAGGCCTTTTTGTTTATGTCGGTGACACGGTATTCGCCCAAGGCGAAGGTGCGCATGTCGGCACCCCGAAAAATATATGCCTATGACACCGGGATGGTCAATGCGGTGCGCTTCAGAACCGGTAGTGATACGGGGCGGCTACTGGAAAATCTGGTGGCGGTGGAATGGTACCGGCGCAGGAATGAGTTTTTCTCATTCAAGACTGCCGGCGGCAAGGAGGTAGACTTTGTCGTTCGTACTGCCTCCGGGGGATTTAGCCTGTTTCAGGTCTGCTATGACCTCAGCGATCAGAAAACCCGCAAAAGAGAGCTTGTTGCCTTGGTCAAAGCGGCTGAGGAACTTGGAATTACCGACGGTACTGTATTGACCTGGGACGAGGAGGGTGTGGAAACGGTCGGAATCTGCCAAATCCACCTGGTCCCGGTCTGGAAATGGTTGTTGAACAGGTAAAGGCAATTTTGGATTTTGAATAAGAGGTAATATTATGACTATAGAGTATAGAGGGGTCAAGCGCTAAGTCCCATATCACCGGCTCAATTGATCCTCTGTTG
>CAIYZD010000590.1 GCA_903930585.1 uncultured Geobacteraceae bacterium
GTTGATAGGGCCGACAAACGCGTCGCAAAGATTATTGACACCACCAACCAGTTTACTCCAGCCGCCGGTAAATTTGGTGGTATCACCGCGAGTCGCAAGCTGACCTGCCACCGTAGCAGTGACCAGCTTGTCCGTCTCTACAACGATACCGCTTATAGCATCGACTATTTTCCTCATGGCACTCTGTAAAAGACCGGTTTCATCCTTTGCGGTAGTATCAAGAATGATGTTTGTATCTCCTGCCGCAATCTTATTGGCCGCATCAATGCAAGCCTCTACCGGTCGAGTGATTGATCGAGTGATGAAGCGGGACACAATAAATGCCAGTATCAGAGAAAATATGCCAAGAACGATCAGAATAGTGCGGGTTGAAGCATAGACGGCAAAAGCGTCCTTGCCAACATCCTGGACCAGTTTGTCCTGTAATTCAGACATTTTGCTCAAGGATGCAACGTACGCGGCCTGAGCCGGTTGAACCTTGGTAAAGAGTAAAGATTTGGCTTCAGTTTTCTTACCTTCTGAGGCAAGTTTTTCCACCTGTTCTCCATACTGTCTATAGCTAACGCGGGCATCCGTTGCCGACTTCAATAAAGCCTTTCCTTCTGTAGATGTTACGATTTTTTCCAGTTTACCAAAGTCTTCTGTTGTTTTTTTTCTGGCCTCTCCAGCAACTGCCAGCTCCTTCTCTATCTCCTGGCTGCTGTCCAACATGATAGCATTGCGAAGCGATGCCACCGTAATGCCAACCTGCTCCTGAATATTATTCACCAGATCCGCTTTGACGATCTTGTCGTGAATGAGATCATCGATCTCATGGCTGAGCACTCCCAGTCGAACCAGTGAGAGACCAAACATAATTGCTATAAGGAGAACCATAATGCTGAACCCGAACGTAAGTCTTCCGCCAATTTTCATGTTTTTGAACATAGAATCCTCCTTGGAATAAATGTGCTTTTAATTACTGTCCCTGCATCTCAACCAGCTCAATGCAGGAAAAGACCCTGTCAATATTTAGAATCATGACAAATCGCTCATTATGTTTGCCCATACCTTTTAGAAACTCGGTTCTCAAATGAGTACTGATATGCGGTGCGGCTTCGATCTGCGACGGTTCAATTTCGATTACCTCCTGCACACTGTCGGCCAACGCCCCAAGAACGATGCTTTCGCCATCCATATCTACCTCAACCACAATGATGCATGTGTTGACAGTCTGGTTGGTCTCTTCCATGCCGAACTTCAGCCGCAGGTCTATGACCGGTACCACGCTACCGCGTAAGTTGATAACACCCCGCATGAAGTCCGGCATCTGTGGTACTCTGGTGATGGTTGATATTTCCAGGATCTCCCGCACTCTGGCAACATCCACGGCAAACAGCTCTTCGCTCAGTGTAAAAGTCAAATACTGAGTTGTTTCCAATTCTTCTGTCATAGGTACCTCCTCTCCTGCTAAATTGTAGAAATGGATTTGGCGTTGGTTATTACAACATGCGTGCCATGCAAAAATACAGGGAGAGTGGATACGGTAACTAGCTCTATTTACTAAGTTGTGAGGGGTAGTTGCATTGCCGTTTGGTAAAATAATGCGGGGGAATGTCACACTTTTATGTGCCATGCTACACGTACGAATTGTGACATGGCACAGTGTGGGTTCAGCTCGCCCAGGTTGAGCGAATGGAGGTGGATACGGTTATTCGCCCAATTGTCGATAAACCGTCCGGCGACTGATGCCGAGCAGACGAGCTGCTCTGGTTTTGTTGCCATTAGCCATGGAGAGAGCTTCTTCGAGGGTCAAATTATTATGAGGGGGCATAGCAGTGACGGATGCCCGTTTGATACTTCCAGGCATGGCAACAAGTAGTTCCTGCGGCAGATTCTCCAATGAAATAAGGTCACTTCTACAGAGAACCATGGCATGCTCCATGGCATGCTCAAGCTCTCTGACATTGCCCGGCCAGGGGTAGAGGAGAAAAAGATCCATGACGTCTGTCGTTACGCCATAAATATTCCGTTTCAATCGATCATTATATTTTTTCAAGAAATGAGTAACCAATAATCCTATATCAGCTTTTCGCTCTTTTAATGAAGGCAGTGACAAACTGACCACGTTCAAGCGGTAGTAGAGATCCTGCCTGAAAGTACCTTGACTGACCATTTCGCTCAGATTTTGATTTGTTGCCGCTATAATTCGCACATCAACCTTGATAGGTGTTGAATCGCCCACCTGCTCGAATTCGCTCTCTTGCAGTACACGCAAAAGACGCTTCTGTACGGTGGGAGAGATGTCTGCTATCTCGTCCAAAAAAAGTGTGCCGCCGTGTGCTTTTTGAAAACGGCCGATTTTGTTGGTAATTGCTCCGGTGAATGCGCCCCGCACGTGCCCGAACAGTTCACTTTCCAACAGCGATTCCGAAAGGGCTGAACAGTTGACCTTGACAAACGGTCCCTTTGCCCGTCCTCCTGTGTAATGCAGGGCGGAGGCAACCAACTCCTTCCCTGTACCACTTTCACCATGTATCAACACCGTTGTCGGCACATCTGCCAGAGCCTCCACCAGCGAATAGATACGTTGCATTGGTTCCGAAACACCAATAATCTTGTGAAACTGGCCTCGTTTTTTTAGTGAACGCTCAAGCTCCACCATGGATGTTTCATCCCTGATGACCGCCACCACACCGCTGACTATGTTCTCACCCGCAACAAGCGGAGTTGTCTTGATACTTACAATGCGAACAGCCCCCCCCGGCATACGGCATTCAAAGCGCCGCAGTTCTCTTGGAGTATTTGAGTGCAAAGTTTCCAGCAACGCAGCACGACACTTGCCACCACACCCAAAATCGATTTTGTCTACTGCAGAGCCCAACAGATCGCTGCTGTATCCGCAGACATTGCCGGCAGCTGCATTGAAGTGTTCCAGGCATCCTTTCTTGTCAACAAGTACGATTGCATCGGAGACCGTGCTGAAAATGGCTTCAAGGCAGATACGGTGTCGCTCTTACTCATCCTTGATCCTTTTTTCACTCAGGGCCTTGCGACATATTAACAAAAGATCCTTGTGTTGTACCGGTTTGAGGATGTAGTCATAAGCGCCCAGGCGAACTGCATCTGCAGCGGTTTTTATTTCCGGGCTACCCGTGAACATCACAACCTCGGTTGCCGGGGACAACGCCTTAATATCACTCAAGAGATCGATCCCGCACTCTCCGGCAAGCATTATATCAATAAAAACAAGGTCATACGGGGAATTTTGTGCAAGAAGCAAAGCATCGCCATGACAAGAAGCAACGTCTACCTGGTACCCCTCTTTTATTAATAGAGTACCCAGAACAATACGAATACCCTCTTCATCATCGACAAGCAGAATGCGGTATTTTGCAGAATCTATCATAGTTTAATGCACTCCGTCCGTCATATTAACCATGCGCCTTCAGTAAAGACAAGTGGATTATTACCGGTGATTGCTGAACGTGTACCATGGCGAAGGGAAAACAGCACCCTCCTTGATTGCATCCTGCCGGGTAGGATGGCGCCGGTGACAAGCAAAAATAATTATATCCCCACTCGACCATATATGACGGTAATACTAAGTATGGCGGATTTTGCCGACGCACTCCCCATGCATACACTCTCGTATCTCATACTTTTCCTTTGATTATCGGACTGTTGACTCATTAGTTGTACCCGCAGGATTTGTAGGCATGCAAGTTGCTACATCTCTTCGTGAAAGAGCATACGCAGACAGGTAAAGAAAGGAATAAACATTGTGAAAACACTTATTGTTGATGATGACATCACCAGTCGCAAAATCATGCAGGCCATGCTTGCCCCATTCGGAGAGTGTGCCCTTGCCGCAAATGGTGATGAGGCAATTGAACTATTTCGGGCTGAAATGGAGAAGTTGTCTCTGTTTGATTTGGTCTGCCTGGATATCATGATGCCCGGAGTCAGTGGTCATGATGTTCTGAAAGCGATCCGCGCCATCGAAGAAGAGAACGGCATTTTCCCTCCCCGCGCCGCCAAAGTTATCATGACCAGTGCGTTATCCGATTCGGAAAATATTCTGGGGTCATTTTCCAACCAGTGTGAAGCCTATCTGATCAAGCCTGTCGAGTATGAACAACTTGTGGCGCAAATCAATCTCCTTGATCTGGGAATGGAAGCTGCCTTGAAGTAACGATCAGCGCGGTATGGGGGTGTTAATGAGCATAATACGGCAGTCTGGTACGGCAGATCAGGAATTGCGCAGGAGAGCAGAGGAGAAGGTTGCCGGACTACATGCTGCGGCAGACCCTCGTTCTGAACAGCTGAATGTACTTAAACTGCTGCATGAACTTCAGGTTCATCAGGTTGAGCTTCAGATGCAGAATGATGAACTGCAGAAATCCTTCCATGATCAGAATCTGCTGCTGGAACAGTACACGTTGCTCTATGACTTTGCTCCGGTCGGCTACTTCACCCTTGATCGGGTCGGCCATATCCTTAAATGTAATTTAGGCGGAGCGGGCATACTCGGCAAGGTCCGCTCCAGAGTGCACAAAATGCCGTTTATCCAGTGGGTGGCTGAAGAGAACAAAACGAAATTTCTCGATTTTCTAACGGACGTTTTTTCAAATGAATGTGCAAAACAGATCTGTGAACTGAGTCTGACAAGGGTAGGGCGTCCACCTTTTTTTGCCCGGTTGGAAGCTCATATGAATGGATCGGAGCAGGAGTGCCTGGTATCGCTTACTGATATTACGGAACTCCGGCTTGAAGAACAAAAGTTCCGCATTATTGCGGACAACACCTCTGACTGGGAATTCTGGTTGGCGCCGGGTGGCGCATTTATCTATAACTCTCCCTCCTGTCGCAAAGTGACCGGCTATGGTTCTGACACGTTTATGGGCGACCCGGGGCTTATGCTTCGGATCATTCATCCGGATGACCAGGGAATCTATTTTCACCACAGGGAAGAGGCTTCAGAAATTCGCAGGAATGCGGAAGTAGATTTTCGCATCATCAGAGCTGATGGCGAAGTCCGCAGTAATGCGGAAGTAGATTTTCGTATCATCAGAGCTGATGGCGAAGTCCGCTGGATAGGCCACGTCTGCAGGCCTGTCTTCGATGTGAAGGGGATTTTTCTTGGCACCAGAGGGAGCAACCGCGATATCTCGGAACGGAAACGCTTTGAGTCGCAGATCATGGAGTTAGGTTCTCTCAAGGAGCGCCTCATCGTCACTGTAAACCTTACGGAGAAGCTTGCCATGATCACTGATGGCATCGTGGCTATCTTCGGCGCCGATTTTGCCAGAATCTGGCAGATTAAAGAGGGTGACCTGTGTGAGCAGGGATGCATGAATGCGGTGATAAAAGAAGGACCTGACAGGTGCCATGACAGAACACGCTGCCTTCACCTCGAAGCCAGCTCAGGTCGTTACACCACTGTTGACGGTACTCATCGCAGAGTTCCGTTTGGCTGCTATAAAATAGGTCAGATTGCATCCGGAACGGAATCCCAGTTTGTCACAAACGATGTTGCCCTCGATCCCAGAGTTCATGACCATGAGTGGGCAAAATCGCACGGGCTCGTTTCCTGTGCCGGATTCAAGATTGTCGCGGCCGGGGGGGAGCCGATAGGGGTGCTGGCGTTGTTCAGTCAACATGCTATCAGCGATCTCGAAGCGGGGCTTCTCGCGGACCTTGCCAACTACACTTCACAGGTGATTCTGACAGCCAGGGTTCATGAAACGCTACTGGAAAGTGAAGCTAAATTCAGAGCCATGTTCGAAAATGCCAATGACGCCATATTCATTATGAAAGGCGATGTGATTGTTGATTGCAATAACAAGACCCTGCAAATGTATTGCTGTTTGAAAGAACAGATTATAGGGCACTCTCCGTACCGATTTTCACCGCACCTTCAACCTGACGGACAAAGCTCAAGGACAAAGGCTCTCGAAAAAATAAGCGCCGCGATAGCCGGTGTGTCACAGTTCTTTGAGTGGCGGCACTCACACTATGACGGGGTTCTTTTTGATGCCGAAGTTGGTCTCAACAGCATAATCCTTGGTGGTGAATTGTTTGTACAGGCGGTTGTACGAGACATAAGCGAACGTGTCCTGGCAGGGCAACGTATTCTGGACAGCAATCGAATGCTCACGGAGGCACGAAAGCAGGCTGAATCTGCCAATGTTGCCAAGAGCCAGTTTTTGGCCAATATGAGTCATGAAATCCGCACCCCGATGAATGGGGTTATCGGCATGACAACCCTTCTCCTTACTACCGATCTTGACGATACGCAGCGGGAATATGCCCAGACCATACGTTCCAGCGGGAAAGCGCTACTGAGCCTGATCAACGACATTCTGGATATTGCCAAGATTGAGGCACACAAGATTGAACTTGAGTCCACTGTGTTCAATCTGCACGTTCTTGTTTCCGATACGATGGATCTGCTCTCCCTTTCCGCCAGGGAAAAAGGGGTCGATCTGAGTTTCTCTATTGCAGACGATCTGCCGAAACTGCTGAAAGGTGACCCGGTACGTCTTCGCCAGATCATTACCAATCTGGTAGGCAACGCCATTAAGTTTTCCCCCTCCGGAACCGTACAGCTGCGAGTGCGAAACGAGAACGATAATAGGCAGAAATGCACGTTGCACGTTACCGTCAGCGACAGCGGTATCGGGATTGCGGAAGAAGCGCTGGGGATGATTTTTAAACCATTTATTCAGGCTGACGGTTCGACAACCAGACGCTTCGGCGGTACCGGTCTCGGTCTGTCGATATGCAAACAGCTTGTGGAGATGATGGGGGGCGCCATTCATGTAACGAGCGAGGTGGGAAAAGGCTCTGAATTTTTCTTTACCGCTGTTGTATCGAAAGCGACCGAAACGGAAGAGCGTCAATTTGAGGAAATAAAAGGTACTCCGACCGGAGGTCACGCTCTTCGGCATGCAAACGGTAGAATCCTTCTCGCAGAGGATGACCTGATCAACCAAAAAGTGACCGGGGCAATTCTGGCGAAACTCGGGTGTAATGTTGATATCGTTGAAAACGGTTCTCAGGCCATTGATGCATTAACGGGAAGGGAGTACGACCTTGTCCTGATGGATTGCATGATGCCGGTGATGGGGGGTGTCGAAGCAACCGTACTCATTCGCAATCCGCTTTCGGCGGTACGCAATCATAATATTCCGGTGGTCGCCTTGACTGCCAGTGCATTCAAGAGTGACCGGGAAAAATACCTGGCTGCCGGAATGAGTGATTATCTTCGTAAGCCGTTTGAAATTGAAGAGCTGCAGAACGTCCTCAGCCGTTGGCTTTCACCCAGGGAAGAACTTCACCAGGAGACCAATACAGATAATAGCGTGGCTGTTTTCGATGTTGAGACGTTACTGAAACGATGTCAGAACAACCTGGACGTGGCGCATGAAGTGGCGCTTATTTTACTCGACGACCGAGAGGAGTACGAACGTGCGATACGACGCGCCATTACCTCTGCGGATGTGCAAGAACTGCGGCAGAAGGCTCACAAACTAAAAGGCGCCGCAAGCAGTCTGGCTCTGCCCCAGCTCAGCGAAACGGCCGGAAAAATAGAGGCCATTGCAGCAAGCGGTACTATTGGCAACGCAACAGAATTATTGCTGCTGCTCGATCAGGACTTCGACCAGGCAGTCGACGCGCTGCGTATCTTTTTAAACACACCGGTACGTATTACGGCATGAGAACCGAGGCACTATCATGGATGCAGGGTTTGCGACAAAACTACTTGGAGGTACGACTATGCATCGGTATAGCAGTATCCTGATCGTCGATGACGACGCAATGAGCCGCGAGATGCTGCAGTACTCGCTCTCTGATCATTTCGATAACATACTACTGGCGGGTAATGGGGAAGAGGGGCTTGAAATACTCGAAAAAAACAGAGTCGATATAATTCTGTTGGATCTGGAAATGCCGGTTATGGACGGGAGAGCGATGCTGTCTGCTGTCAGGAACGCTCCTCACCTGCAATCTATCGGGGTAATTGTTGCAGCCGGTAACCGGGAAGACGCCATACACTCGCTCATAAATGGCGCTGATGATTTTATTACCAAACCGTATGACCTGCTTGAACTGACATTGCGTATCAAGCACCAAATCCAAAGGGTGGTGGATACTGCCAGGTTACTACAGATGCAAGCCAGACTGGAACAACAGAATGTCGAGCTCTTAACACGCACAGATGAAGCCGAAACGGCCACGAGAGCCAAGAGCACTTTTCTTGCCAATATGAGCCACGAAATCCGCACTCCCATGAACGGCATTATCGGTATGACCGGGTTGTTGCTGGATACCGACTTGAGTGACAAACAGCGCGAGTATACCGAAATAGTCAACCGAAGCGGAGATAACCTCGTGGTTTTGGTTAACGATATCCTGGATTACTCAAAAATCGAGTCTGGCAAACTTGATCTGGAACTGCTTGACTTTGATCTGAAACTTCTACTGGAAGATACTACTCAGATGTTTATTCAGCGAGCCGCGGATGCGCAAATTAAAGTGGGCATCCGGATAGAACCTGCCGTGCCGCTTTATCTGAAAGGGGACCCGGGCAGAGTACGGCAGATTGTTACCAATCTGGTAGGCAACGCACTCAAATTCACAAGCCAGGGTGTAGTTGCCATTCGTGCTTCGCTTGCCTCGGAAGAAGACGGCAGCGCAATTATTCTCTTTGAAATCAGCGATACCGGCATAGGAATACCGGAAGAACGGTTATCGGTTATCTTTTCTCCCTTTACCCAGGCTGACGGGACTACTACCCGCAAATATGGCGGTACCGGCCTCGGTCTGACCATCTGCAGACAACTGGCTGAACTGATGGGTGGTGAGATCGGCGTAATCAGCAAAGTGGGGCAAGGTTCTACCTTCTGGTTTACCACCCGCTTCACAAAATGTTCCGCAGCAGAAGTGCAGAGACAGATAGCATTAGAGAAACAGGATCAATTGGACAGCCACAGCAGCGACAGCAATCATGTCGACAGTGAAATGCACATTCTTTTGGCCGAAGACAACATCATAAATCAAAAAGTTGCACAGAATATTCTGAACAAACTGGGCTATAAGGCAGATGTCGTAGCGAATGGGCAGGAAGCGGTACATGCCCTGGAGATGATCGATTACGATCTGGTCCTGATGGATTGCATGATGCCTGTGGTGGACGGTTTTGAAGCAACCGGCATGATCCGGGATCCTGATTTGAAGGCGTTGAATCACTCGGTGCCGATCATTGCCATGACGGCCAATGCCATGAAGGGGGACCGCGAGAAATGTCTTGAAGCCGGAATGGACGACTATCTGTCCAAACCGGTAAACAGGCATGAACTTGGCGTAATTCTAAATAAATATCGCCGGATTGATATAAAATGAATCAGAGACCCGAAATACTGGTAGTAGATGATGAACCGGTTAATCTTCTTCTTATCACAGCGGCACTTAAAGGCGAGTACGTCGTGTTTTCTGCTCCGGATGGCTCCGCCGCATTGACTCTCCTCAATGACCACAAGCCCGATTTGATTATCCTTGATGTAATGATGCCGGGTATCAGCGGGTTTGAGGTTTGTAAAATCATCAAGGCCAATACTGCGACAGAGGATATCCCGGTTATCTTCCTGACCGCTTTGGATACACCCGAATCTGTTCGCCAGGGTTTTGATATCGGCGGGACAGACTATCTGAAAAAGCCGGTTGATGTAGACCTGCTTAAGTTGATGGTTCGCAACCATGTCGCATTGAAGAAGCACAATGATCTTGTGAAGGAGCAGCGTAATCAGCTGGCTATCCAGGAAGAGGCTCTACGAAGAAGTGAGGAGCGCTATCGTGCCATTATCGAAGATCAGACCGAACTGATTTGCCGCTATATGCCGGGAGGCAGGCTCTCCTTCGTTAATGGAGCATATTCACGGTACTACGGCATGAATCCTGACGAACTGATTGGCACAAATTTTGTGCCGAATATCCCCGAGCCTGATCTGTCACAGATTATCGGGATGCTATCCGAAATCACCAGCGATAATCCGGTGGTAACGTACACGCACCGAATTCTAAAACCATCCGGTGAGCAGCGCTGGCAACGCTGGTCTCAACGGGGGATTTATTCGGTTGACAAAACCCTGATGGAATACCAGGCGGTGGGAGAGGATATAACGGAGCGCAAACTGGCTGAGTTGGATCTTGCGCATTCGGAGATGAAGTTCCGCACTCTGTACGCTTCCACCAGTGAGGCGGTAATGCTGCTGGATCATCGAGGCTTCTTTGATTGCAACGAGGTAACATTGAAAATGTTCGGGTGTGCTACTCAGGAGGAGTTCTGCGCCAGGCACCCCGCTTTTTTTTCGCCGGCAGTGCAACCCTGCGGTACGGATTCCCGGATTCTCGCCAATCGCCACATCGCTACAGCGATGGAAAATATCAGCCATCGTTTCGAATGGGTCCACAGGTGTGCCGGTAATGGTAAGGAATTTCCCGCCGAAGTGCTACTCAGCGCCATGGAACTGGATGGTAAAACGGTTCTCCTGGCCACGGTGTGTGATATCACCGGGCGTAAGCAGGTCGAAAATGAATTGATTCAGGCCCGGTTGGCTGCCGAATCGGCCAATACCGCCAAGAGTGCCTTTTTGGCCAGTATGAGCCATGAAATTCGTACTCCGATGAATGGTGTTATCGGTATGACCAGTCTATTAATGGAAACCGAGCTGACGGAGGAGCAGCAGGGGTTCGCCACTATTGTTCATAAAAGCGGGGAGAACCTGCTGGAATTGATCAATGACATCCTTGATTTGTCAAAAATTGTGGCGGGCAAAGTGGAAATTGAAACGCTTGATTTCGATCTGAGAACAACAGTTGAAGACACCGCCGAGATGCTTGTAATGCGAGCCTCTGTTGCAGGACTGGAGCTGATCTGTCAGATTGATCCGCTCGTTCCGTCTTATCTCAAGGGTGATCCGGGGCGACTCCGCCAGGTCATCACCAATCTGGTGGGTAATGCCATAAAATTTACCCACAAGGGGGAAATTGAAATCAGGGTCGGGATTATATCCGACCAGGGTGATTCGGTCATCATCCGTTTTTCCGTTCGCGACACCGGCATAGGAATTCCGGAAAGCAGGCGAGCGGCAATTTTCGAACCATTTACCCAGGTTGACGGTTCAACCACCCGTAAATACGGCGGTACCGGTCTTGGGCTTTCCATCTGTAAGCAGTTGTCTGAATTGATGGGAGGGGAGATCGGCGTCGAGAGCGAAGAGGGGACAGGTTCCACATTCTGGTTTACCGCACGGCTTGAAAAACAAACTGCCGAAGCCTGGGAAACCCAGGAGGTTGTGCATCGTGTTGATATTGCCTTGACGCGAGTTCTGGTAGTCGATGTCAATGCAACTAACCGCACTCTGATGGCCACCCTATTGAACAGTTGGGGGTGCCGTTTTGATACGGCCGGCAGCTGTGACGCAGCCTTGCAGCATCTGCGCGAGGCGGCCCTGAAGGGTGATCCATTCCGTATCGTCATTTTGGATCAGATGATGCCGGGTATTGACGGGTTGGAAACCGGCCGTAGAATCAAGGCCGATCCACTGTTGAATGAAACCTTGATGATTATGGCAAAATCGCTGGGGCAGCGAGGTGATGCAGTTTTACTGGAACAGGCCGGTTTTACCGGTTATCTGACCAAGCCGATTCGCCAGTCTCAGCTCTACGATTGCATCGCCCTTGTTCTTGGGCGGTCTGAGCAAACATTCTTTCATCACACCCCTGAGGTTTCCGGGGGCGCACAAGGTCTCGTCACTCGTCATACTATTGCAGAGAACTCCAACCTTAAGCCGAGTCGCATCCTGCTGGCGGATGACAATATAATCAACCAGAAAGTGGCGCTGGCGTTGTTGAATAAGCTTGGCTACAAGGCCGATGTGACTGCTGATGGCCTGGAAGCGGTCCGAGCGCTTGAATTGATAGACTATGATCTGGTGCTGATGGACTGCCTGATGCCGGAGATGGACGGTTTTGCCGCGACCGCCATAATCCGTGATCCAGACTCAAAGGTTCTTAATCATGATGTGCCGATTGTAGCCATGACCGCAAATGCCATGACGAAAGATCGGGAAGAATGTCTTACGGCCGGTATGGATGACTATTTATCGAAACCGGTAAAGAAAACCGAACTGGCAAAAATATTTGCCAGGTGGTTACCTATCCGTACATTGCTGGAAGATATCAGCAGCGATGAACCCTCAATTCTTCTTGAAGAGGGACTTGATGAGACAGATACCCTGGCAGCAGGTCCGGTTGACGTGCCGCATGTCACTCCGATTCTGAACGAACTTCTCAATTATATCAACGGCAGGGATGGCAGGGCGGAACGGTATCTGGACGAACATCAAAGATACTTGTCGGGATTGCCGGATAAAGAGTTGCGGCAGCTGAATACCCTGCTGAAAAATTTCAATTTTGCGGCGGCACATGAAGCACTCCTGGCACTTTCCGCAAAAAATGGCATCATACTTACATCGGGCGGCACGAGAGGGGCTGAGCAGTGCCCGGAAACGGCGCCATTTACGGCAACCATTCTTGTTGTCGATAACACACCGCAAAATATCAGCATATTGAACACCGTCCTGATGGACGAGTACACCGTCAAAGCTGCGACCAGCGGCGAACAGGGCATTGCAATCTGCGGTTCGATGCCGGTAGACATTGTGCTTCTGGACGTCGCGATGCCGGGGATGGATGGCTTTGAAACCTGCAGACAGCTCAAGAAGAATCCCTTAACCAAGAATATTCCGGCAATCTTTGTCACCTCCAAGGATGAGATAGAAAATGAATCAATGGGATTTGCCTGCGGCGCCGTCGATTACATCACCAAACCGATCCGGGCGGAAATTGTGAAGTCGCGGGTCAGGACGCATCTTGACCTTTATGGTCAGAGCCGAATACTTGAGAGCCTGGTTCAACAGCGAACTTCAGAGCTGAAGTCGAGCTACTTTGAGGTGCTGCGCCGGCTCGGCGTTGCCGGTGAGTTTCGCGATAACGAAACCGGCCTCCATGTTGCCAGAGTCTGTAACTACGCGCGCATAATTGCGTTAGCATTTGGTTTTCCCGAAAATGAAGCCGAACTCCTGTACCATGCTGCCGCACTGCATGACGTTGGTAAAATCGGTATACCGGACGTTATTCTTTTCAAGCCGGGGGAGCTGGACGAAGAAGAGTGGAAGGTTGTTAAATCGCACTGCGACATCGGTCAAAAGATAATTGGCGATCATCCGCATAACGAATTGCTGAAATCCGCAGCAACCATCGCTCTTACTCATCACGAACAATGGAACGGTAGTGGCTATCCGCAAGGGTTAGAGGGAACAGATATTCCCATTTTTGGCAGGATCGTTGCTGTGGCAGATGTATTTGATGCTCTTACCAGCGAACGTCCCTACAAGAAAGCCTGGCCAGTGGGAGAAGCGATAGAGGAAATTGTACGCTGTCGCGGCCGGTATTTTGATCCGGAGATAGTGGACGCGTTCTTGCGGAAGATACCGGAAATTACATCTATACTACAGCAATTCGCCGAAACGGTTGCTTAAG
This sequence comes from uncultured Geobacteraceae bacterium, assembly GCA_903930585.1. GTDB lineage: Bacteria > Desulfobacterota > Desulfuromonadia > Geobacterales > Pseudopelobacteraceae > JACRCG01. Next base: position 13,588 of record CAIYZD010000590.1, read on the forward strand.
GATCCATTGTTAACCAAAAGCCTTGCCGGTGTCATGATGGCAAACATGTCAGAGCGTTTGCAGTATAACTAACTGCTTGCAGCACGTTGACTTTGACTGCTTGTCTGGTAGCATTAAAAAGTTATCCGGCGGATTGCCCTCCTGGAAGGGTCAGCACTCTGTTGAAAAACGGAGCTGCGTCTTTTTCAAGGGCCCTCATGCGAAACCAGACAATTGCCACTATAGCGATACCCGGTACATACCGGATACCGTTTTTTCTTGCCCTGATTGCCGCCGGTCTTGCGGGCAATTATTATAACTTCGAAATATTCCTCAACATTAATTTCCTGTTCGGAAGTATATTCGCAATGCTCGCATTGCAATTTTACGGGTTTGGCCGTGGAGTTGCAGCTGCGATCA
>CAIYZD010000591.1 GCA_903930585.1 uncultured Geobacteraceae bacterium
CCCCCGATGCAAAGTGTCATTTTTCACGAGCATTCACCCACCTGTTTTTCAAACCCATTCACCCAGGCACGGCGTGCTGAATTGGTTCGCTAACGTATCATAGTTTATTTCCGATGGCCCCCTTCTTTTTGCGGTAACTTTCCCCCTCGATTATCATCTGATGTGCGTTGTGTGCCAAACGGTCCAGCGCAGAGTTTGCGATTATTTGATCATCAAAGAGAGCCACCCATTCTGCCACATGCCGGTTGCTGGTGATAATGGTGGCTCCGCGCTCGTACCGCTCGCTGACTATTTCATAGAAGTCATGAGCCTGCTCCGGGGTCAGTCGTTCCAGACCGAAGTCGTCGATAACCAATAGGCTTGGGGAAATCAGCTTGAGCAGTTCCCTGTCAAGCGAGTTATCGGCGCGGGCGGCATAGAGAACCTTGAACATTTTAGCCGCCTTGATCACAACGACATTCTTGTTACGGCGGCAGGCGGCGTGTGCCATAGCGTTGGCAAGGAAGGTTTTTCCGACGCCGACCGGACCGGTAAAAATGACATTTTCTTTGCGCTCCATCCAGTCAAGGCTAATGAGTCCCTTGAGTCGGTCGCGGTCAAGGGTTATCTGCGCATCCCAGTCGAAGCGCTCCAACACTTGATCGTGGTCAACCTTTGCTGCTTCTAGGCGTCTGGTAAGCGCGCCCTGACTCCTCCTCTCCACTTCATCAGAGAAGAGCATCTCCATAAATTCCAGATGGGTAAGTTTGTTTCCCTTGGCGTAGGCTACCCGTTCAGGCAGGGTAGTCAAGAGCGAAGAGAGGCGTAGTGCTTTCAGAATCTGTTTCAGTTCTGACGTCGTTTCCATGGTCGTTCTCCTTGTGGTGACTGAAATAATCAGCAGATCTGCTGAAGCGTACTGCGAGAGAAATGGGGGTAACTGTTCCTGCCGGTTTGGCAGAGGTTGGTTGTTTATCCAGCGCCAGTTTGATGATCCCTTCCACGCGACTGACATTCATGAGTCCAAATGCCAGTGCCCTTTGGCAGGCGACTTCAACTCTGGCCGCGCCATATTTATCATTAAGCCGGAGCAGTTTCTGAGCCTGGCGGATGAAGGCCCACGGGACATCGCCACTCAACATCTCAGCCATGAACTCTCCCTGCTTCTCGCCGTTTTCTGCAGCCTTCCGTTTGTAATACTCCACATCCCGCATGGCGTAGGCGCTCTTATCTTTCGGGTAGTCATCGAAGTTCGTTGAGCGCTTGCCGGGTGCAACTTTCGGATGGGTTCTGATCAACTGGTTCTGGTAGTAGATCCGCACCAGAACGGAATCACCTCTTACATCAACTTCTTTGCCGATATACATCGTCGGCAGTGAGTAACCACCTTTCTTGAACATGATATGGTGATCGCGATGTACGGTGCATATTGCAAAGGCCGGTATATCGAAGCGTTCGTCAGACAGCGGCAGCAGCGCCTTTTGTTCCTCTTGCTCAAAAACGAGAAACGGTCTTTTTCTGGTGGTGCCGTGAATACGCAAGCCGGCAAAGGAGCGGCACCACTTCACTGCTTCCTGTTGGGCATGATCACGGTTTTTAAATTCCTCTCCTTTAAAAAAGTTCTCGCGGACGTATCTGACCTGGTTTTCTACGGTACCTTTTCCCTCAGGATGACGAACCACAGCCGAGTCAATGATAAAGCCCCGGTGCTGCGAGTAGTCCTGAAAGGTCCGGTTAAAAACAGGTTCATAACGATCTGCCTTAACTACGGCCGCTTTCATGTTATCCAGAATGAGACGCCTGGTGACGCCGCTAAAGAAACTCCAGGCTTCTTCTATACCGGTGATCAGAGCATTGAGATCCTGACGGTGAGTCAGATACACATACTGGTAACGGCTCTGGATCAGCGTAACCACCAGGGCATGGAGTACCCGGTTTCTGCCAATTTCCGGGTCAAAGACTAATCCCATTTTACCGAAATCAACTTGGGCCACTTCCCCCGGTTCGGTATCCGCCATGCGCACGGTAACCTTCTGGCCGCCGAAGCCAAGTTCCTCGCGGGCATAGCGGTACAGGGTGCTGTAGGTTACCGAGACCCCCATCCGACCAAGCTTGATGTGAGCCTTGGTTAGAGTTAAGTGGTCATTCTCCAACCAACCGGATAGCAGCTCGCGATGTGGAAGCAGAGGGGCACAGGCACCCAGTTCAGGATCCTTTGCTTCGCCTCCGTGTACAGAGCGGATGACTGCCGCTGCAATCTCAGCCAACCGATCATCAGATGTAGTGTCGTCAAAACCATGTGTCGCCGCTAGGCGCAGATAGTTCCTAATGGTGTTTCGGTCAATCCCGGTAGAACGCGCTATCCGCCGGAAACTGTCCTTTGCTTTTGCCCTGCGCAGAATGTCGATAATATTTGTCACGCTGTACTCCTTGTGTCCCATGTTGCCTCCAGTCAATTTAATGAAAAGAGTCATGGTACAGGTTGTAGTCAGCGCCGTGCCAAAGATTACCCGAGGTGGGTGAATGCTCTTGAAAATGGGGTGGGTGAATGCTCCTGAAAAATCAGGGGCTCAGGTGGGTGAATGGTTTTGAAAAATGACA
>CAIYZD010000592.1 GCA_903930585.1 uncultured Geobacteraceae bacterium
ATGAAATAGTCAGCGAGCGGTACGAGCGGGGAGCGACCATTATCACTAGCAACCGGCACATATCAGAATGGGTGGCTCTATTTGATGATCAAATCATCGCAAACTCGGCACTGGACCGCTTAGCACACAATGCACATCAGATGATAATAGAGGGGGAAAGTTATCGCAAAAAGAAGGGGACCATCGGGAGCAAACTATGATACGTTAACGAACCAATTCAGCACGCCGTGCCTGGGTGAATGGGTTTGAAAACCAGGTGGGTGAATGCTCGCGAAAAATGACACACAACGAAGAACAGTTGAAAAGTATTACGCAACGACTTTCTTTGGCAACCACTGCGGCACATCTTGGAGTGTGGGACTGGAATGTTCGTGACAACATCATGATTTGGGATGACAAGATGTTTGAACTGTATGGTGTCAAACCTGACACATTTCCCAGTAACATTGATGCCTGGACTAATGGCCTGCATCCTGATGACAAGGATAGGGCTTTTACAGAATGTCAGGCGGCACTTAATGGTGAACAGGAATTCGACACAGTTTTCCGAGTTATTCATCCCGATGGCACTGTAATGTATATCAAGGCAAACGCTATAGTAATAAGAGGAACAGACGGCAAGGCAGTACGCATGCTTGGCATAAACACTGATATTACCGAGAGCAAACTGGCAGAACAAAAATTGCTGGAGAGTGAAGAGCGCTTCAAGAAGATGTTCTGTCACCATAGCGCAGTGATGCTGTTGATAGAGCCCGAATCCGGTAAAATAATCGATGCAAATCTGGCTGCCGAAAGATTCTACGGGTATTCGCACGAAGAGTTGCTTTCCACCGACATCAATCATATCAATACCCTCACTCCTGAGCTTATTGCTTTGGAAAGGCAAGCTGCTATCAACGAGAATCGCAATCATTTCATTTTCCAGCACAGACTTTCAGACGGCGAGATCCGAACGGTGGAAGTATATTCAACGCCAATCATAGTCAATAATTCTACTCTGCTTTTCTCTATTGTTCAGGACATAACTGCTCGGAAACGTGCCGAAGCAGAAAAACAAGAACTTGAACAACAATTCCAGCATACTCAAAAACTGGAGAGTCTCGGAGTACTATCAGGCGGTATTGCCCATGACTTCAACAACATCTTGGCAATCATCATTGGTTATTGCGGCTTGATCAAGATCGACTATGAAACAGCCGAGAGGTATATTCCCTCAATTGAATCTGCCGCTGAAAGAGCAGCCGGACTCTGTCGCCAGATGCTGGCATATGCCGGCAAGGCTCAGCTTACCAAGAGCAAGGTCAATATGGTGTCGAAGGTAGATGAGATCGTGAATATGCTGAAATCGACCCTCCCTCGGAATGCTGTGATTCGTACTGACCTTTCAGCCGAAATTCCAATTATAGAAGGTGATGCCAGCCAACTCACTCAGGTAACCATGAACCTGATTATCAATGCTTCAGAAGCTATCGGTACAGAACAAGGTGAAGTTGATGTCTCTCTCGACAGGATTACGATTTTATCCGGTAAATCATACGAGGATTACCACGGCAAACCAATCCCTCCCGGTGAGTATGTCTGCCTGGAAGTGACCGACAACGGTTGTGGCATGGATGAGAAGACAAAATGGCGCATCTTCGAGCCGTTCTATACGACCAAATTCGCTGGTCGTGGTTTGGGAATGTCTGCGGTGC
>CAIYZD010000593.1 GCA_903930585.1 uncultured Geobacteraceae bacterium
AGACATCCTTTGACATCCACCGGAACCTTGGAGAGCAACCCCAGTTTGTAGAGGGATTCCGCAAGCTCAACCTGAGGCCCGCCGTATTTGAACTCAATATCTCTGGCGCCCTTCAAAACCGATTGTGCCAGCAGTCCCATGGTGACCGGTTCGTCATGCTCGTGATCAACCATGCGGATTTCCTTGTCAACGCCGACAAACTTCATCATCTGCGGGCGGCTGAACGGAACATCGGTGACAAATTCGCTGTTCTCATAGCGGAACGTTTTGTACGCCATATCGCCCAAAGCAACTTCCGGTGACCACCAGAACGGAATAAAGCGTTTTGTCAGGAAGCCGTCATAGAAGTAGATGCCGATGAAATCGCAGGTATCGACTTTTTCAACCGATTCCCTGACCAGAACATTTGCGAGGCCTGGCGCAATACCGCACCCTACCAGTGCGAGAAGTCCTTTCGCTTTAAACTTTTCATGCCATTCGGAAAAGAGCCACTGGTAACTTTCTACAAATCCGATCTCTTCCATCGGGCCGGACAGATCCATATAGCCGGCATTGACCGCCAGTGCGGCCTCCATAACCTGCATATTGTACTCAAGCGGCAGGCCGTTAAAGATGAAATCGCATCCTGCGGCAATGGTGGCAATATTCTCGGTTTTTCGCGCATCAACCTGCACTGCCGTTGCCTTTGAAAGGGAACCGCTCAGCCTTTCAGCAAGATCCTTGTCATAATCGGCACAGACGATTTCGGAAACCTGCGACTGTTCATTCAGATGTTTGGCAATGGTGCTGCCTTGCGCACCAACACCGATTACGAGCACTTTTTTCATAACGAATCCCTGATTATTCCTTTGTAGTGTGTAAATTAATTGTAGCTGTCAGTGTGACTTTATTTTTGTCCAGGCTTCATCAACCAGGCGGTTTGCAGAGCCGAGATCCTGGGTGAAGTGCAATCGCTTCATGGTATCCGGTCCCGGATAAATTTCGTCCAACTTTTTATCCTTGGCGATTATGTACGGAAGTGATGCCTGGTTTGGCGTTGCATAGCGGTTGTAGTTGGAAAGCATGGCACCGCGCTTGGGATCAAGAATCCAGTTTATCCATTTATGTGCCGCATCAACGTGCGGAGCGTGTGCCGGGATGGCCATAAGGTCTACCCAGATTTCCCCGCCTTCTTTAGGAATAACAAACCCGAGGCGTTTCGGATCGTTCATAACCGCTCTCATTGCATCACCGTTGTACACGATAGCCATGGCAGCTGCTCCCGCATCTACGTCGTTTTTACCGCCGACACCCGGCTTGAAACCACGGCAGTTTCTGGAATTCTTTGCAGCGATAATCATTTCTGCCGCTTTTTTTATTTCCTGGGGTTTTGTGCTGTTCATATCGTAGCCCAGATACAAGAGAGCAAGGTTCATAGTGTCACGGACCGAATCCATCAGCCAGAACGTTCCGGCCTGTTTACTCGGGTCAAAAATTACCGACCAGGATTTGACCGCTTCCGCACTCACCTTGTTCTTGTTGTACATCAGACCGACACTGCCCCATTGCCATGGCGCCGTGTATTTGTTGCCCGGATCATAGGGTGTGTTACGAAACTGCGGGGAGACATTTTTCAAATTGGGAATCTTTGTTTGGTCAAGCGGCCGGATCAGTTTCTGAGCCAGCAGTGTTGACATTATGTAGTCGGAAGGAACAATGATGTCATACTGATTTACCCCGCCCGCCTGAAGCTTGGCAAGCATATCCTCGTTGTTTTCGTACACATCGATCTTTACGTTAATGCCGGTGTCTTTTTTGAAATCTGCGCTGAACTTTCTTTCATCCATATACTCGGACCAGATAAAAATTCTCAGTTCCTTGTCTTCGGCAAAACCTGTCCGAATAAATACCGACAACAACAGCATCACAACGAAAATTGACCTTTTCATAATAAATACCTCCAGAGTTTTGTCCGACCTTGGCCGGATTCAAGCGAGAGCAGTCATGTCAGGCTACTTCCTTTTTAGAAAGTCGTTCAGCACCAACGACCAGTACCACAGTTACCAGCACTATCAACGTTGACAGCGCATGAATCTGTGGAGTTACCCCTCTGCGTACGGCAGCATAGATGTAGAGCGGCAATGTCTGTGAGTCAGGTCCCGACAGGAAGAAACTCAGGACAAAGTCATCCAGCGAAAGAGTGAAAGCGAGCATCGCCCCGGCGACAATACCGGGCATCATCAGGGGAAGCATAACTTTGCGCATCAGGTACCAGTTGCTGGCAAACAGGTCTCTCCCCGCCTCCTCGACATCCTGACCGATCAGCGCGAGGCGGCTCCGGACAACCAGTGCGACAAAGGCGATCTGGAAGGTGACATGGCCGATGATCATATCGATCATCCCCATATCGAACATACTGGAAACCTCTCTCAGGATACCAAATACGACAACCAGGGAGCCGGCCATGATGATGTCCGGAATAACGACCGGAATGTTCAACATCATGTTCAGGAATGAATTGGTTTTCCGGCCCCACGGGAATCGACTGATGCCGATGGCTAAAACAGTTCCGAGAACAGTGGCAATGGCTGTGGAAACCACTGCAAGAATAAGCGTATTCAAAGCCGAATTCAAAATCCACTCGTTGTCAAAAAGTTTTACGTACCAATCGAGAGTAAAACCCTTCCAAACCCAGCCATCTCTGGCGCTGTTGACTGAACAGACGGCAACGCCCATCAAGGGAAGATACAGGAACCAGACGGTAAAGAGAGCGAGTATTTTTATGATTGGGTGACAGTTTCTCATAGAATTTCAATCTCCTTCCCTTTACGGCTGTAGATCTGGAGGCTGATCATGGTCAAAATCATGAGTCCCAGACTTACTGCAGCGCCAAATGGCCAGTCCCGACTGGAACCGAACTGCTGCTGAATCAGGTTGCCGACCAGCATGTACTTGGCGCCGCCAAGAAGGTCAGGCACTACAAAGGTGCCCATTGCCGGAACAAAAGTCAGGATAATGCCGACTGAGAGACCAGGCGCCGTCTGCGGAAGAATGGCCTGCCTGAAAACCCGGAATTTGGATGAATAAAGATCCTGGGCAGCTTCAACGAGGGACCAGTCAAGCTTCTCGACGCTTGAGTAAAGCGGTAGCGTAACAAAGGGAAGAAAGACGGAGACCATTCCCAGATATACCGCAATTGCATTAGGGTACAGAGGTGTCCCTTCAGGGATAAATCCAAGTGCAATGGCCAGTTTTGCCAACGGCAATTCGGGAGAAAGCAGATAAAACCAGGCATAGGTCCTGATTACCATATTGGTCCAGAACGGAACGATGACGAGTGTAAGCCAGACATAGCGGCTTTTGGCCGGCCTGGATGCTATGAAAAAGCTGAGAGGGTACGAAAGAATGACGGAGACCAGTGTGGTAACAAATGCGACTTCCACCGAACGCCAGAGAATAATCAGGTAATCCGGAGTCCAGCCGAACAGGCTGAAACCCATCAAACGCTCGTAATTTTCAATGGTGAATTTCCAGAGCAGTTCACCATGATCACCTCGTGTGGCAAAGCTGACACCAACAAACAACAGTCCGGGCAATATCAGAAAAATCAGCAGCCAGGAAATGCCACCTGAAAGAAAGGCCAGCCCTTTTCTGAACAGGGTTGCTTTTGTTGTCATTTCGCCACGCCAGAGAATTTGCTTGTTTTTCATATCACTCCCCCAGTGCGACCAGATCGGCGGCAGTCAGCTCGAGCCAGATCTTGTCGCCGGTACGGAAATGCTTATAAGCCGAGGTTCTAACACGCAAATTCCCAGGTTTAAGAAAAAGGTCGTAGTTAGTTCCGCGATAGACGCTATCCTCTACCGTTGCCAGGACACCGTTCTGCTCCGGCTCGGTTTCGCGAATCTTTATCCATTCCGGACGGATCGTTATCAACCCTTCGGACCAATCGGGCATTTTGTCAAGGTGGAAGAAGCCAATGTCTGTTTCAACTCCGCCGGTACCGCGTTTCGCCTTAATCATGTTTGCGGCGCCCAGGAACTCCGCCACAAATTTGTTGCAAGGGTAGTCATACACCTCTTCCGGGGTGCCGCACTGCACGATCTGCCCTTCGTTCATAACCGCAATCCGGTCGCTGCAAACCAATGCTTCATCCTGATCGTGGGTAACCATGATAAATGTTGTGCCCAGCTTACGCTGCAGGCGGCGCAGATCTTCCTGCACCTGTGCCCGCAGTTTTGCATCAAGCGCTGACATCGGTTCGTCAAGCAGCAGAATATCCGGCTCATTTACCAGTGCCCGCGCCAGGGAAACCCGTTGTTTCTGGCCGCCGGAGAGCTGATCCGGCATCCGGTCTCTCATGGCTCCCAGACCAAGCATTTCGATGCCTTCCTCGACGCGTCGTTTGATGTCGTCCGGATTGATTTTGCGTGACCGCAAACCGAAAGCAATATTCTCATAAATGCTCAGGTGCGGGAACAGCGCATAGCTCTGGAACACCATATTTACGTGGCGTTTGTTGGCCGGGAGTGAGGTGATGTCATCGGTGCCAAGAATAACGTTACCTGAAGTGGGGATCTCCAATCCGGCAATGATCCTCAGCAGGGTAGTCTTGCCACACCCTGAGGGGCCGAGCAGGGTGAAAAATTCACCGGCACGCACTTCCTGGTTTACCGTTTTCAGAACTTCAACCTTGCCGAACGTTTTAACCATGTTTTTGATAGTAAGGTTCTTTTCTTTTTGACTGTTCAATTATAGCTCCTTCTCAAAGCGTAACCGGTGCGTATCGCTCGAAGTTGTAATCAATTCCTGCAGAAATTCGCTACTAAACATGATCTGAAAACGATGGGCGCGGCATCGTTGCCACCCAATACGGCACTGCGGATGAAACAGGCTGTCTCATCCGCAGGTGGGGTAATTTACAATTCTTTGTTGATGGAAACAATAACCTCTTCCAGTATTACCAGCATCCTGTCAATCAGTTCATAACTGATGTTCAACGCCGGCTCAATGCGGATGGTCCGTGCATTGTTAAACGTTCCTGCGGTCAGCACCCGCTTCGTAAACATCCCCGAAGCAAACTGCCAGCCCATTTCGTCGGTGGTAAAGTCCATGCCGATTAGAAGACCCTTGCCGCGCACTTCTGCCAGCACTCCGGGATATTTTGCCTTCAGTGTCAGCAGTTTATCGAGGATGTATTCACCCTTGGCTTTTGCCTGACCGGCCAGATCCTCTTCCAGAAGCACGTTTATATACGCGAGAGCTGCGGCACAGGCGATCGGGTTGCCGCCGGTCGTGGTTGAGTGCATGAAAGGGTTCGGCTCCATGCATTCCCATATTTTTGCCGTGGAGAAGAAACCGGAGCAGGGGATAACGCCGCCGCCGAGCGCTTTGCCCAGACAGATGATGTCCGGCGTCACATTCCAATGATCGACACCAAACAGGGTGCCGGTACGGCCGAGACCGGTCTGGACTTCGTCTGCGATCAGGAGCACGCCGTAGCGGTCGCAGATTTCGCGCAGTCTCGGCCAGTAATCATCCGGAGGAATAATTGCACCGGCTTCACCCTGAATCGGTTCGACCACCATGGCGGCGATTCCATCGCCAACCTGCTTGGCGGAAGCAAGCACCTGCTCCACCGCATCGGCATCACCGAACGGCACATGACGGACGTTGGCCAGAAGTGGCAGGAGTGGTTCACGATAGGTGGACTTACCCATAAGAGTCAGTGGTCCCAGCGTTTTGCCGTGAAACGCTTTTTCGGTTGCGATGAATCCGGCCTTGCCGGTGTACAGCTTGGCCAGTTTCATGGCGCCGTCAACCGCCTCGGTACCGCTGTTGATAAAGAATCCGTACTGGAGGTCACCCGGAAGGATGTTTGCCAGCACTTTACCAAGATGAGCTCTGAGCGGATCAAGCATTTCCTGGCTGTACTGCGGGCTGCGGTCGAGTTGCGCCTTGGCGGCTGCAACGATTTTCGGATGACGGATACCGGCTGAATAGAGTCCGAAACCGCCGAGCACGTCGATAAATTCACGGCCACGCGTGTCGGTCAGGAGCGACCCCTGGCCGGTCCATTCTACAGAAGCAAAGTCGCCCGATTCAGTCATGGATTTACGATACTTGAGCCATCCCTTGTTAATATGATTGGCAAAGTTGTCTACGGTATCCTGTTCAATACGAGCTTTATCCTCTGCCGACACCTGATCTTCCGGTGTCAGAAGAAGGTCCAGCATTCTTTTCGCTTCACTGCGAGCGTACTCTACATTTCTACTCATGTTCTCTCCTTGTTCCCCTGATATGCGTTATTTTGTATTACCAACTCAGCGCCTGCAATCAGGAGCGAGCCTTTTTCATCAAATTTTCCGCCATTGCATGTCGTTTGTCAGCGGTGGTACCGGACACCGTCCGATGCTTCATCTGTGCACTTTTTAACTGGAACAGTTCGGAGTTACCCGCCTCAAACAGGAGGGCTTCGGCGTGACATTCCTTGACGCAGGCCGGGTCCCCATCGCAATAATCGCATTTATAGGCTATTCCGTTTGCGCCCTGTTCCATCATGCCGTAGGGACAGGCGGCGACACAGGCACCACATGCGGTGCAGAGGTCCTCGTTCATCAGTACCACACCGTCGCTGTCGCAGTATAATGCCGATGTTGGACAGGCTTCCAAACAGCCGGCTTTAGGGCATTGGAAGCAGATGCTCGGTGCCGAATAACCGCGCAGCGGGAAATTACTGATTTTGATCCGGGCACGATGCGGTTGAAACGCTCCCTCTTTCTTTGCGGAGCAGATTAGGGAACAGCGATTACAGCCGGTGCAGAGATCCGGATTGGCAAATAATTGTTTTTTCACGTTCAGCACCCCTTTATGCGTAAATGATCGAGTCCAAGTTCAGCAAGTTTCTGCTCTGATGGAATACCATTTTCATCCCAACCGCGCAGGAGATAGTATGATTGCATGGCTCGGGTCAAATCTTCACGGGAAAACACCTTGCCGGCATGAGGTCCCTCTTCAAGCGGACGCTCCATGATTTTCTTCGGCAGTATATCGTCAGCAACGGTGAACCCGGCCCGCAGATTAAACAGACGGCTCAGGTTCCAGATTCGCTCGCCGGCACGGTCAAGTTCCTCTGAAGTTACGGTTTCACCGAGTCCGGCCGACATCAGGTCAGCCTCTATCCCGGTGTTCACCGTGCCCCAGAAATCGCAGAAACCCATTGACCATTTGATGCTATTTGCATTCTGGGCGCCGACGACTTCCGTCACCAGTGCTTCAATATCATACGGGTCCTGGGCGAATATCGGGAATGCACGCAGATGGCAGGCGCCGCGTTCACTGGTGGCATAGGCGATTCCCATGCCATAATTGCCGCGCGGATCATAAGCCGGCATTTCCAGCCCCTTTACCTCCATGGAAAGATCTTCCGCTCCATATTTTGCCGCAAGCTTCCTGGCGCCCATTGCCAGGTCCCGCCCGCGCTCCGTTGACAGAGTGGCTATTTCATAGATGACTTTGAGGTATTCATCCGCTTGGCCGAAATGGATATTGAAATTGTGGCGACCGGTTTCAGTTAACTCCATGGCCAGGCTGATGGTGCTGCCACAGCTCATGGTATCAAGACCGAGATCATCACAGAGGCGGTTGAAACGGATAACCGCTTCCAGGTCATTCACTTCACAGTTTGAGCCAGCCAGGCAGAGGGTTTCATATTCAGGACCTTCCACTTCGGCCGAATTGACGCGCGTAAATTTACCGCACGCCATCGGACATGCGAAACAGGCCCGGTTGCCCAGTTTGGCTGCCTGGATTGCATCTGAGTTCAACTCCTCTTTACGGCCGTTGAATCCGCGTGTGTAGTTTTTAGTCGGATGGATGCCCATTTCATTTGTAACTTCAACCAGGAGAGGAGTCCCGTCTGTCTTGGCCCAGAGGTTGTCGTCGGTAAGCAGATTGTTACTGGTGTAGTGATTGGCCCGTTCAAGAAACTGGTCCATATCCGCTACGGAAACGGCGCCTGTTCCGCGGCAGACGATTCCTTTCAGGTTCTTGCTGCCGAACAGGGCGCCCGTTCCGCCACGACCGAACTGACGATATGATTCCGAACCGATCATGCTGTAGGTGACCAGATTTTCCGCGGCCGGGCCGATAGACAGACATTTTGCCTCTGACGACCCAATCGCCTCTTCCATCAGTTTTTCTGTTTCAAATATTCCGCGCCCCATCAACGATTCTGCGTTTTCGAGGCTGACACATTCATCTGAAATTTTGAGATAGACAGGGGCGGGAGAGCGCCCTTTCAAAATGATACCGTCATATCCGGCATATTTCAGCTCCGGTCCCAGTGCACCCCCAATATTGGATTCAAAGATTGTTCCGGTATGGGGAGACTTGGAAACAAGACAGAGCCGTGAGGCAAGCGGTACAAGTGTACCCCCAAGAGGTCCGGTCATGATGATCACGACATTTTCCGGTGACAGTGGTTCGATATCAGGAGATACGGCATCGTAGTAATAGCGAAGTGCCAGTCCCCAGGATCCCCAGTACTCTTTCACCCAGTCCATACGCAGAGGTTCCGTTGTAACTTTTTGTGCAGTAAGATCGACTATCAGCATTTTGCCAGCGTAGAGCCCCATCATGATCTCCATTTTACTGAGATAGTTTTGAACTACAGATATTAAAAGCGAGAAGCTTGGCAGCGTAAACCCAGTACATACTGGTGACGAGGTAAAGCACAGGTCGTGCCAGCAACCAGTGTATATCGTAATTGGATTTAATTCAGGTTATGGTTCTTACCTCGGTGCTTGTGATATGACAGTTATTATAAGGTGTTATGTAATGTTATCCGAAGAATGCCGAGATCTCTCACAACGAAATGGTTCGCCGTTAGAAAAGACTTTTCAAGAAATGTTTTAAAGAAGGTAAGGGCGTGCCGGGGGGAAATTCAAATAATGCTGCTCCGCATTATTCTCTGTTTATGGGACTCTGTTGTGTGGAAAATAAATGATAATGGTCGTTTTATCTGCATTATAAAGCATTTTTAAATGCCACCCGGTTCGAAAATTCAGGTATTTCATGAATGATGCATGAATGCATTGGAAATGCAATGGAGCATCGAATTTACTTAAAGCCGGTAATGAGGTGAAACGACATTCTGCAAGCTCCCCTTGATATATGAACAATTCTGCAATACTATCCACTTTACGTATGTTCGGACTGATAAGGAGTGAAAGAATCTACCGATGAAGATGATCTATCAGTTTAAAATTACACTCAAAGAAACAAATCCTCCGGTTTGGCGCAGGATTCAGGTGCCATCTACATATACCTTCTGGGATTTGCACGTGGCCATTCAAGATGCAATGGGCTGGCAGGATCATCATCTTCATGAGTTCAGAATCGAGTCAAAAACGGGTGAGTCCCTGGTTTTCGGCATTCCTGTGAAAGCTGACGATTCCGATATGTTAAATGACAATACACTGAAAAGCTGGAAACATAAGATTGCAAAATATGCAATCTTTCTTCCGCAATCTTTTACATATACGTATGACTTTGGAGATTACTGGAAGCACAAAGTAGATTTTGAGGAAGTTGCTCTCGCCGATCCTGAAGCGGCGTATCCCGCCTGTATAAAGGGCAAACGGGCTTGTCCGCCCGAGAATTGCGGTGGCGCCTGGAGATACCAGGAAATACTGACCATTCTTGCCGAACCGGCCTATAAGGATCACAAGGAAATGAAAGCATGGGTTGAATCGCAAAAGGGGGGATTGGTACCATTTGATCCGGAGCATTTTGACCCTGCTGAAGTTGTATTCAGTGATCCAGCTTTACGGCTTGATGAATGCGAGATGGTTCGGCAATAGAATAAAAACTGACGTTATCCCCGTTACATCACTCCCGGTCCAGTTATGCAACCTCAGCATCTGGTGGGACCTCAACATAGTGCGACATTTTGTACGGATTTCTCCCCCCACACTCTCTCACTTTCCGTATGCCTTTCATTTTAATATTGTTAAAACAGTTACTTGCAGTGTTTCCCCCCCGACAATTTATGCTGGCACCATAGTTGCTCCTCTGTATTGAAAATATAAAAGGAGGTCTGTCATGAGTGTCAAGATATTCAGTTTTAAAGGGTTAAATGGAATTATGACGGTTCTGAGTATTGTTATTCCTGTTTTTACCTGGCTTGCTGAAAAAGCCCGTAAGAAGAATCTTGTGCCGATTATGTGTGAAACGGGCGGAAATATTGAAAAGAGACAGCGGGAATAGAGCATCCGGCTCGGAGGGGAGGGAATACGCAGAGAGGTACTCAACCGGGTAAATTGGATTAGGAGTTTTTGTAGGCAACGAACATCGATAAAGGGAGGAACTGTATGAAGCTTAAATATATTAGTCGTCTTGCATCGCTTGTGATTGCGGGTTTGCTGCTTATTATTGTCGGAAGTAAACTTCCCAAAGAAAAGGAGTATTGATCATGAGCGCCTTTAAACTTAAACATGTATGCGGTTTTGGAAGATTGATCGCCGTAACGGTGATCCCGGCGTTACTCATGATTTTTATTGGTAAAAAAATGCAGAATGAAGAAAGTCTCGATGAATTTATGAAACGTCGTGAAGATGAAAAAGTCCATAGCTGATAACCCCTTGAGGGGCAGACATCGCCTTACATAGGGGTTTGGGGAACAATGGAACGGTTGTGCGAGGTTTCGCTTGACCGTTTTTTTGAAAACATACGGCCTAATGTAAAGGGTTGCAGTCCCGACAGAGAAGTAAATTCAATGCATCCATGCTCATAACGACCTCATGGTTCTGGTTCAGTACTTCGATGAATGATTTGACAATGCCACGATCCGGCTTGGAGTTTGACCTGCGGGCTTCAATAATGGTAACTCGTATGGATAGTTCATCGCCAGGGCGTACGGGTTGCTTCCATTTCAGTTCGTTGACTCCAGGAGAGCTGAGACTTGCAACTTTGGACAAATAATTATCAGCGTAAAGCCGCATCATCAGTCCGGCAGTATGCCACCCACTCGCAATCAAGCCACCAAAGATTGTCTGTTTAGCAGCTTCCGGGTCAGTATGAAAATCTTGAGGGTCAAAACGTCTGGCAAAACTGATTACTTCGTCCTGGTTAACAGTCATAGAACCAAATTCGTATATGGAGCCCGGCACATAATCCTCAAAGTAGCGATCATCAATGGATGTAGTGAATGTCGAGTTATTCAAATTGCACCTCATGGTAGTTGTCACAAACAGTATAAGTACGCGTCTTTATTAGAAATTACGTATAAACCAATAATCCGTAAATGGCAACTACAAAAACAACCCGGCCAACGGGTAGGCCCACAAAGCCTGACCGTTACTATTGCAAAAGGAGAACAGTCAAGACAGCTAACTCACCGTTATAATTTCGCCGGGCGCTTACGCGAAAGATACTCATATTCTTCATCATGATGCTCAAGCCAATGAAGAACCTGGTCATCATTCATACCAGCCGATAGCTCTGTATAGGTTTCTCGAAATTGTTTTATAAGATTCGCATTTTCCATCTTAAACCTCCATAAATCACGTTCTCTCACATTCTTCATTCTATTCTTTATTGGTCAAATAGAACAGACTGCGACAGATAATTCGGTTAATTCACAAAATGAACTCCAGCTGGCTCGTGTTGTGTCGTTCGTGAATATGTTACAGCAGGTTTCCCGAATGCCATCGTATATCCTATGACGTGGTCTTCCGGAATACCCAGCCGGATTTTGAATTCAGGCAATAATTCGCTTATTACCCATTTTGCCAGACCGTCCCAGACTGTGCCGACACCAAGGGTTTGAGCGTATAACTCAAAGGTGGTTAAAGCAATCAGGCAGTCTTCGACCGGTGTAACTATATTTCGGGGTGCTGAAACGATTATAAAGTGTGGAGCACCTCTAAATACAAAGTCAGTTCCTTCCTCTTCCCATTGCTGTACATACGTGCTGAAAAACTCCATCCCTTCAGGGAACCCGGTCTCATGTGATATCTTTACAAGCTTCGCCATTATGTCATCTCGAATCTCAATCAATTTGATCCGGTCATTAACAACGGTGAAGCGGACTTGTCCGCTGTTTTTACCTGTGGGGGCATAACAAGCCACATCAAGAAGTTGCTTCATGGTTTCCGGTTCCAGGTTTTCCTGTTTGTATTGTCTGACGGCTCTGCGACCTTTTATAAGAAGTTCCATCCGAGCGGAATCCGGCAGTTCCCCTGTTAGTGGTACGCTGTTTTTCGGGTCATATCCCAGAATCGAAATAGAAGCTGTTGGACAGACCGAAAGGCAATGCTGACATTTGTAGCAAAGAGCCTCTTTTTCTTCAGTAATGAAAGGGGTCGTGTCTTCCATTGAAATGATGCGTGCCGGACAATCGGAAACGCACTGACCGCATTTGATACATGTTTCCTGGTTAACATTGAAATCAATCATTCATATCTCCTTTTGTTCACGTGTCCAAGCGGCATTTCTTCACGCTCGACAATTAATCCTCTCTGCCGCAACTATTGCAAACGCATGATACATTCTTTATTTTCGCTGATCCTTTGCTTCTTTCCTTGCTATCCAGCAATCGCAACGCATTGAATATAACAATGAGCGATGCACCCATATCTGCTGCAATTGCCAGCCATAGTGTAGCAAGTTGCGCAAGGGCCAGCACCATAAATATCACCTTAACAGTCAGTGCAAAAGAGATATTCTGACGTATTACCCGTAATGTTCTTTTGGCATGTCCAATTAACCAGGGGATTTTCGTGATATCATCAGACATGAGGGCAATATCTGCTGTTTCGATGGCCGCGTCAGTTCCTATTCCACCCATAGCGATACCGAGCGTTGCAACTGCCAGGGCAGGAGCGTCGTTAACTCCATCACCAACCATTGCGGTTACGCCATATTGCCTGACGAGGTCTTCTACCGCTTTCATTTTGTCTTCCGGCAGTAATTCAGCAAAGACTTCATCTATGCCGACTTCATTACCAACAGCATCTGCCGTGCCTTTATTGTCGCCGGTCAATAATATGGTTTTCTGCACGCCTGATTCCTTAAGCCGGCGCACTGTTTCTTTTGCCTCAGGTCTGATGGAATCCGCTACGCTGATAACCCCACAAATGTGATGGTCCGTTCCAATCGCTACTATTGAATGCCCGGCGTCCTCCATTGCAACAGCAGCTTCATGCGCCGGCGTGCTTTCCGTGCCTTTTTCGTGCATCAAACGATGATTTCCTAACCAGAACAAACAACCTGATACAACAGCTTCAGCACCCTTACCTTTGATAATGGAATAATCAGTCGCTACCGGAATTATAATGCCTTCCTCGGCTGCACGACGCAATATTGCCTTTGCCAAAGGGTGGTCACTGTGAGACTCCAATGCAGCTGCCCGTTCCAGGAGTTCCTGCTCGTTATGCTGATTCAGGGCAACAATCGACTGAACCTCCGGATGTCCTCGCGTAATAGTGCCAGTTTTGTCAAATGCGATTACCTTTATCTTCGCAGCAATTTCCAGATAAGCGCCACCTTTGATAAGCACACCAGCCCGTGCCGCCGAGGTCAATGCCGCCACAATACTGACCGGTGTAGATATTACCAGAGCACAGGGACAAGCGATTACCAACAGGACAAGGGCCTGATAGAACCACTCACTCCAGTGACCACCCAGGACAAGAGGCGGAATTACTGCTACCAATAACGATGCAATCATCATCAACGGCGTATAGTAGCGGGCAAATGTTTCAACCCACTGTTCAGACGGTGCTCTTCTCGACTGTGCTTCTTCTACCAAATGAATGATGTGGGCTAACCGTGTATCATTCGCACGTCGTATGGTAGTAACCTCCACACTCCCCGTATCATTGATAGTCCCCGCATAGACTTCGTCGCCTTTTCCTTTCGATACCGGAATAGATTCACCGGTTAACGGCGCCTGGTTTACCGTTGTGCTCCCTTCAGTAATTACTCCATCCAAAGGAAACCGTTCACCAGGTCTGACAAGAATGGTTGTATCAAGAAGCACTTCTTCTATCGGATGAACAGTAATAGCGCCATTTTCCTTATTCCGACAGCGAGCTGTTACGGGTGAAAGATTGAGAAGTTCTTCTACCGCCCTGCGTGCCCGTCCTACACTCCACGATTCAAGAAGAAGCGAGAGAGAAAAAAGGAATGTTACCGTTGCAGCCTCAAACCATTCTCCGATGGCCATTGCTCCGATAGCCGCAATGGTCATCAATAGATTCATATCCGGCTGTAACCGCCGTACAGCAAGAAATGCCTTGGGTAGTATATAAAATCCACCAGTAAGAGCAGCAGATACAAATAGAATAATTGAAATAAGAGGGAATTGGTGGCTTTGTCCTGATTCGCTTCCTGCCAGGGCGTGAATGATGCCGTTGTGTAAAATTGCATGGGCAAGGAAACCAAGCAAGCTCAGCACTCCACTGCACGCACATAGAATAAGTCGCCCACGACGAGACCAAAATCCTTTCTGAATAGTGGCCTTGGAATGAACGCCCTGTTCGATATTTATCGGCATTCCATCAAATCCCGCCGATTTTATAGCCTGAATAATGGTGTCATCTGTGAGCGGTTCATTTTCAAAAAAAACGTGGACCGTGCCCTTCATCAGATTGAATTCAAGTTTTGCAACACCATCAAGTGTACCAACGGTCTTGCGCAAAGCCTTGACCTCTTCAATACAATCAAGTCCTGTAACGTGGTACGTTGATTCCGTCGGCATGATTTATCCTTTTTTTTAAGCACAAAACGACTGAGAGCTCCGTCTGTTTTTTAATTTTTCATTACGTGGCACGCCATAAAAGTATCTTCACCATAATTTTCGTTATATCGCAATTGCTGAATTCACTTTTGTGGCAAATCAGCCACAGAATCTCTCTGGACATACGTGTCACAACTGGTTATTGCTCACAAAAAAGGGGTTCCAACTACGGAACCCCTTTAGTGAAAGTCTTGTCAATCAGATTATGGGTATTGTTCCTTTAAATATTTTTTGCAGCAACTCATTCATCAACACTCGCGAAGTGGGTTTTCTGAATAGTCCGCTAACCAGTTCTTCGATGTCATCAAGCATTTCACTGGCTGATATCATAATAATTGGCGTGTTTCCCAGGTTATTATCCGCTTCATATCTCCGAATCATTCGTACCGCTTCCTTACCATCCATTTCAGGCATTACGATATCCATAAAGATAATATCATAGGGAGTTTTGTTCTCCACGGAGACCCGATACATTGTGACGGCATCCTTACCATTCTCTGCTTCATCGAAGGAGAAAACCTTGCCAACTATGGCGCCGGTCATGCATCTGCCCATCTCAGAATCATCTACAATCAGTGCTTTTAGACGTGTTTCCATGTTGACTGTTCCTTGGCTGTGACGATATCGAGCTGATCTTGTAACTATCAACTTTATAATTATTTATCCTTATTTGTCACATAAAGCAACTATATCCGGTTGCAGGGCAGGGCGATTGCTTCAATCTCCGCTTGTCTGATTTTCTGCCGGCGCGGAAATATTGGAACAAGCTTAAGGAAAGGTTTGGCAGGGAAGGCGGTGAACCGGTGACAAGCTGTCACCGGTTGAAATTAACCGCTCTTATTTCTTAATTGCATCCCAGCACGCTTCGATGGTTCGAAAGATGAACGCATCTAAATAACAATGCATTCCAGAAATTATTGAGTTGATATGGGAAAGGAAGGATATCATATTGTTGATTGCAATCAGCTTCATCGTAAGATATTTAGCTGGAAAAAATATCAGAGTGGTGATTTAAAATGTTGAATAAAAGGTCATTACTATCAACTGGTTTGGATGCTCACTGTAAATGGCTTTGCCGTGGATATCCGCAACATGCCGATGGAGTTACAGGAAGAAGCCTTTGAGCGGGGACTGATTCCGTTTATTCCGGGCCGGAAATCGTCATGAATATCTGTTTGCATCATTACGAAATAAGCGTTCTTACTGAACAATTACTGGAGTTTCAGAATGAGCCAACAAGACAGTACTAACCATCAGGCCACAATAGTTGAACAGTTTTCTCAGCAGGCAATCCCTTTCGCGCAGGTTCC
>CAIYZD010000594.1 GCA_903930585.1 uncultured Geobacteraceae bacterium
CGGAGATAAAATAATGACAACTTTAAATAACGCACAATCAGTTGAGTTAATGAAACGCACAGCAGTTGCAATCAACACAAAATTCCCTGGCTTGTCTTTTGACAGAGCAGAACTGTTGAAGAGTGCAATTCTTGAAGATTTCTTTTTAGGTGAATTTGTATCAGAAAATTCCGACCCAATCCCTTCAATCGGAATTCTTGGATACAGAGCCACATGCCAGCTTAATAAAAAAGGCACTGGTATCTATGAAAATAAATTGATTGAAAAACGGAACCGCACTAACGAGCGTTCAGCCGAAGATTTCAACTTTGTTGGTGAAACGAGTTCATATAGTAGCCAATATTACCAGACGACCAGTCTTGACTATCTTCAAGAAGAAACGGACTGGGAACCAGCAACCGAAAGCTACGAACAAATCTTGATTAACAACACCAAAACTGTTGAAGAGTTTCAACGTGAAGCTTTCCAGAATAGCCCAATGTTTAATGGAATTCTTGTTGCTGCCATCAAACACGTAAATGAGGGCGGAAGCTTCAAATCATTCGCAATCAAGATGGGATATGCCTCCGCAGATACACTGAAAGCAATAATCAAGCGTCGTGTTGAAATGTCGGTTGACCCAAAAAACACATACCTGCCTTTTAAAGAATATCTATTCAGCGATATTCCAAAAGCAAAGAAAGCACCTCGCAAGACGGCTAAACGTAAAGATACCAGCGTTCAACTGCCATTGTTCTAAAATTTTTCACAAGAGGTGATTTATGAAAGCACTATTTATATGTATGGCAATCTTGGCAGGGTTTCATTTTTACGGAAATAAAGTTCAACAGCAGTATCACGAAGCAAAAGCACAGATAAGCGGTGTATGTCAAAGTATAGGCAACCCGTTCCAAACGTCTCCTACGAAGTCTCAGGACGTCGCTGTTACGTCTACTAGGTCAAAATCGACACCAACAATGATTGTAGTTGCTCCTAAGTGTAGCGGTATGGATTGCTACACAGACTTGAAAGTAAAAATACCAGTAATGATGGCAAGCAATATTTAATCTGTTACCACCAGCGACCATCTGCACCATGTCATTCTTGATATGTCGCTGAATGAGGAGCCACCCAAAAACAACATGTGGCGAAATATTCACAAGATAAAATCCGTTCCGATTCAAATCAAAATGAAGGCGTATATCGTATGAAGGACAACCTGAAAAATGGTTGTATGCAGTAATTCTACTCGGCAAGGTTCTGACATCTACCGAGACGGTGCAATGACAATGCAGAGACGGTGCAACAAGTAATCGGGTGCCCTAAACCGCCTCCATCCTCCCTTCAACCAAGAGAGAGGATGCTAAAAATGGAAACGTTTAAACCAATGGATATTAGAACAGCAACAAGCATTAAGCCAAAACCGTTAGATTTCGTTTTTGGAAGCTTAAAAGCGGGAAGCATTGCCGGAGTTGTGGCTCCCGGTGCGACCGGTAAAAGTATTTTTGCCCTGCAAATCTTATCAGCAGTAAGCTCCGGCTTTGACACGACCGGCGTTCTTAAAACAATGACAATCGGTAAATGCGTCTATTTATCTGGTGAAGACACGCCCGACGTTAAAGGACATTACCTCGGCGGAAA
>CAIYZD010000595.1 GCA_903930585.1 uncultured Geobacteraceae bacterium
AGTGGCGTTAGTGTCTCTGGCACTGCAGCTCGAAACAGCCATAGAACAGGGTGAGCCACTCGAACGAATAGAAGCCGCTCTTGACTCTTTTGCTGTCGAAATGGAACAGATAGTGCGCGTTGTGACGAGCTATCTTCCACCCGTTCAGCCGAAGTGCGACAACACGGTGTCTGGCCCGCTTGACCGTGAGGTTGTCACCCCGATCCTTGGCCGGTTGCTCCATTATATAAAAGGGAAAGACTGTATGGTGGAACGATATCTGGACGATTATCACCATGAACTGAAAAATCTTGCAGATAGCGGCTTTGTACTGCTCGAAAAACATCTGTAAAATTTTGATTTTGACGCAGCCTACATAGAACTGCGGGCACTGGCAGACAGGAACGGGATTGAAATTGAGTGAATAGAGCCGGGAACCATTCATGAACAGACTACCATCACTCGCGACCGTTCTGATAGTTGACGATTCGCCGCAAAACATCAGCATGCTCCACGCGGCACTCCAGGACGAATATTCCCTTAAGGCTGCAACCAGTGGAAAGCAGGCCATCGAAATATGCCTTTCCATGCCGGTCGACCTTATCCTGTTGGATGTCATGATGCCGGAGATGGATGGCTTTGAAACCTGCCGCCACCTTAAAGAGCATCACCAGACCAGGGAAATCCCGGTAATCTTTGTCACGGCACGCGATGAGGTACAAGACGAGTCGACGGGCTTTAGCTGCGGTGCCATAGATTACATTAACAAGCCGATCCATCCAACCATTGTGCGGGCACGGGTCAAGACGCACCTCGCCCTCTACCATCAGAACCGCATTCTGGAGAAGCGTGTCAAGGAACGCACCGCTAAAATCCGGCAGATCAACGAGTCGCTGGAACAGCAGGTGGCTGCGAGAACAGAGGAATTATATCAGGCCAAAGCAGTGGCCGAGGCAGCCAATAATGCCAAGAGTCGTTTTCTGACCAACATGAGCCACGAACTGCGGACTCCGCTCAATTCGATTATCGGTTTTACCGACGTAGTTCTGACAAGGAATGTCGGTCCCCTGAACGAAGTACAAGATGAGTATCTGGGGTATGTTTTGCAGAGCAGCAAGCACCTCCTTGATCTGATTAACGACATACTTGACCTGTCAAAAATTGAAGTCGACAAAATGGAATTGAAACTTGGTGCTGTCCGTATCCGAGAACTTCTGAGTAACAGCCTGATTATCGTCAGGGAAATTGCTCATCACCAGAACGTTCACCTGCAGGAAGAGTTTGCTGCGGATCTACCGGCAACCATTACGGTGGATGAACGCAAACTGAAGCAGATCCTCTACAACCTGCTCTCCAACGCCATAAAATTTTCCCCGTCCGGAGGAATCGTCACGCTTTCAGCCGGTTTCACTGTTGAGCTGCCGGCGGCCATTCGGGAAAAACCGGCCGGGAGGGGCATCGACACCGGTCCGCTCCTCTGCATCACGGTTTCTGATACCGGCAACGGCGTGGAACCAGATGATCTGGAGCGGATCTTTAATCCTTTTGAACAGGCTGACAACAGTGATACCCGTGCCTTTGAGGGAACCGGGCTGGGATTGTCGTTAACGAGGAAACTGCTTGAACTGCACGGAGGTGTAATCTGGGCGGAGAGCGGTGGACGGGGAAAAGGGAGCGCTTTTCATGCGGTACTGCCAATACAATCGGGGAGGGTGAAACATGAGAACACTGGTTGTTGAAGATGACTTAATGAGTCGCAAGTTGATGACCGCATACCTGTCTCAATATGGCGAGTGTGACGCCGCCGCCAATGGAGAAGAGGCCATTGAGGCATTCAATTCCACGGAAAAACGCTACGATCTTATTACGCTCGACATCATGATGCCGG
>CAIYZD010000596.1 GCA_903930585.1 uncultured Geobacteraceae bacterium
GGTCATTTTATGAAAAAAAATACCCCCCGAAAATCCGGAAGGTCTTTGACTGAATTGTCATCAAACGGTTGAACGTTACGATAATAAATGACCTTGCGGCAACCCCATGGCAGAGTCTACGCTCAAAATATGAGAAACCATTGTTGATTACCAGTCAGAAAGAGGCTGAATAATTTGTAGGCAATATACTTACAGAATGGGTATTTTGACTAAAACCCCAAAATGACAGTTTACAGTCAGTTCAAACCAGCACGTTCAAAGCTTTTCAAGTTTTTGAACAGGTTTTTATCAATAGCGAATTCCAGATTCCTTGTATAGTCCGGATTGAGGTAAGGTATAAATGTAATGGAAGTTTTATGTGTCATCTTATCAACGCCAAAGTTAATATCTCCAAGAATTTTCCCATACATTGCACGTAACAGATTTCCATCTTTCTCTTCAGACCGAATCCTGAATATATAATTATTATCTTCCTTGCTGTCACTTTTGCAAGGCTGTCCGGGCATCCTACTTTCCGATCTGATAAGTTTGCCTTGATAACCGATCTCAGGTGCAGTTCGAGGAAGTTTAAATTGGCTGCCAAATTTTCGATCTTCTGTCACTAGCTGAATCCCATCAAATTTGTTGGCGAATGTAAGTGTCAGGGTATTGTCATAATCATATTCATTATAATATTTCCCATCTGCACGGAAAATGAAATCTGCACGTTTACCTTTGCCATAAGGCGAAATCCAATCATATTCCATCAAGTCAAAGCCGATGCTTTTGTTCAATGCTGGAAGTGTAATAGTTCTCAACTGACACGCATACATAGGGACTGGATTTCCGATTTTGCGCAGAACCAATGTGAACTGCGGATTCCATGGCTGCCAACGACCATTTTTGCTGGTTGTAAATTGATACTCCCCATAGCTTTTGTAATAACCCAATTTTTCTGCACCATAAGCAATATGAGTGCCTGTTTTCCTCGAAGCAGTAAATGTCCCGCCAGTTCCAGTAATACCGCTCTCTGCAACATCCTTTATTCCCTGTTCTCTTAATTTGGGTTCCTGAAAACCAATTGTGACATTTACGTTATCCATTGGTTTTGAAAACTCATCAAAAACTTTTACCGTAATCTTGGCTTCTAGATAATTACAAAAAGAAGAACAACCTACTGATATTAATAACAATGAAGTCAGTACACAAACAAAACATCTAATCATTATTTCAGTCCTCCCAATGAGACAAAGGCATCAAACAGATTATAGACATAAATATACGAGACATCCTTCAAGTCACTATGCCGCCAGTTCTTTTCTATTCTAAGTGAAGGCCAGTCTTTCTTATCGTTCTTATAAACTTCCTGCATATCAAAGTTGTTTTTGTTGGCTTGCCCAAAAACACTTGTAAAATTTGCCCCCACCGGCAAAGTCAGCGCCGGTATGGCATCCGCCGTTATCCGAATCCTGTACTTCCATCATGAACGGCTTTACTTCCAGATTCTGCGGCAGCGCGGTTTCCGGAACATCAGGCGGCAACGTTATCGCTGTGGGCTGCGGAAGAGATATGGTTGATGGAGCTTCCACGAGTGGGGTCTGTTGTAGCGTCTGGTTGCTTGTCGGGATTACTACCGGCAGAGTTAACGGCACCTGTCCGCTACTGGTGGCAATAGCGGCGGTGAATTCATAGGCGGTGAAATTGGATTTATCGAAGGTAACGCCTCGGTCCTGCAACTCCTGCACGGTAAGTTGACGGGTTGTAACGCTGGTAATCAGCGGGTCGGGGATTGACTCTATGGCAACGACCTGCGGTACTGCGCCAAAAAGAGTGGCGCCGTTACCATCCACCAGCCGGATATTGGCCAGGGTGTAGCGTCCGGTCACCGCCAAAGTCGGGAGATCGAACGCCGTCCCCGGTTTTGTCACTAAAAGCATGGGGGTCTGGAAGGCGGGGCCGGACAACTCGGCCCGCACCCTGTACTCCGCCGGCAATTGAGCAACGACATCCGCCAGATTGAACCCGGCCGCCTCAAAAGAGGCATTGACCTTACTTGCAACTCCCTTGGGTATGGCCTGGTATTCCGGAGCAACCCTTAAGCCGACCCCAACGATGTTGAAGTCAAAACTGGTCAAAACCGGCTGAACCAAACCGGTATCGCCCGCGGAGGAGGTGGCAGTTGTCAGAAACAATGCCACTGCGATCAGCGCGTGAACAATCGTTTTCATGGGTATACCCGCCTGGATGTAGAATAAATTTTCATAGAGCAGGGATCGTACCAAAACACATAATTACATTTTTATCATTTAATTATAAATAGTTACATAGATGACAGTTCAAGCATCCTTTCATTCACCCAAGCGGCAGACTTTTACAGCTGTAAATTTTATTACAACTACCGAAGAAGCTGCCTGTAAACGCAGTATTGGCAAGGGTTTGCAACGGGTGTAAAGTTTCTTTACACCTCCAAAAAAAACAGCCTGCAAAGGCAGTCCTGAAGCGGACTTGAGTATCATTGTAAAATATTTTACAGGTGTGATTTTACGAAAGAATTCAAGAAAAAAGGAGGAGAAAGTGACATTGACCCACACGCATCAAAACTCATAATAACAGCATGTAGAACAGTGTTACTCGCTCATAACAAGGGAAAAAGGTGGCAAAACCGTTTACTTCAACAAGTCAGTCTGTGACACCTGTCACCGCCAGTCAGAATGTGCAGTCAAGCGAGAAAAGAAGAGCTGTAGCCTCAGTTATGATGCCAAGTCTCTTCGTCTTTCCCGGCGCAGACAACAAGAGAAAGAAGAGTCCTTCACAGAAAAGTATCGGTATCGTTCCGGTGTGGAAGGAACCATGTCCGACCTTGATCGAATGACCGGATTGAAGCATCTTCGAGTCAGGGGAATGCCTCAAGTCCGCCTGGCGGGAACCTCGAAAGCAACGGGTCTAAATATCCTGCGCTCAGTGGCGTTCAAAAATCGCCAAAAAAGGCAAGAAAATCGCAACAGGCGGCAAGAACCCTCGGGAAACCGACTTTTTAACGCTATCAAAGAGCGGTTGCGCCTCATGTGTGATAATTTATATAGGCACTATTTCTGCTGTCGTAAATTTTTGCCGTTGGGCGTGTGATTTAACCCCACAAACTGGATGGTAGAATTTGCGACGGCATCATTTTTGATTTTTTGCGAGTGCATCAAATTTAAAAATCGTAATTTTTATAATCTCAGTTTATATGATTCGACTATCGTCCTGGTAATTCTGCTGTTCAGTAAACCACCGGCTCTGCCGGTGTGACTATAAAAGGCTATGCCGTTCCTGCGTATTTTGCGACATTTCCTCCTGAGGAAGCCCCTAAGGGAAACGACAGGAGGAAA
>CAIYZD010000597.1 GCA_903930585.1 uncultured Geobacteraceae bacterium
GGTACGTGCAGGACGTGTCACGGCGCTGAATGTACCAAAACCGATGAATGATACTTTGTCTTCAGCCTTAAGCGCGGAGATTGTTGTGGAAATGAAGAGGTTGATTGCTTTTTCAGCTTGTACTTTTGTCATTCCTGATCCTTCAGCGATTGCTGTTACCATATCGGCTTTAGTCATGTTTTTCTCCTGAGAATATATTTTCGTCTTTATAATGTGGAAATGCTTGAAAGTCCAGTATAAATACAGTGTTGCAATTATTTTGGAGTGGAGTTGCTAGCAAATGGTACCCGGGTATGAGGCACTGATGAACCAACGGCGTTACGCTGTCGGCAATGATCCGCTTACCTGTCCCGTTTTGACGGGGTGCGCGAGTTGTAACTGCGACTGCAGACCATGTGTAGCCATATTCGCTTATGCATTGAGCAAGTACCCAGGCGCCGACCTTGACGTTAGTACAGGGATCGGCCAGCGTTTCCCAGGGAATACCTATCTTCCGAAGAGTTGGTTCCCAAGAGGAGTTGATCTGCATAAGACCGAAATTGTAGCTTCCGTTGGTGTTGTAATTGACAGCGGCGGGGTTGAAGTTGCTCTCACCCTTGGAGATGGTTCGGAGGAGCTTGGGCGCGATGCGGTACATGGCTCCCGCCTCCTCATAACAGAAGGCGTAAGACGCGCCATTGGAACTGACAATTGCTCCCAGTAGCATCGCTAAGATGAGTCCACGCATATTTCCCCCGTTGATATAATCACGAGGGGGGGAAGGTGGATTTTCAAAAACTTGTGGAGAACAATATTTATGAGTAGAACGATTCAGGTAATGTCATGATGCCGATGCAGAGGGATTTACGAAATTACAATTTTAATAGACGTAGTTCCATATGGATGGCTGGTTTTGCAGGTGAAAGTGGTGAAAGTGGCAAGCGAAGGAACAGGTTCAGTGCAAAGTCGAATGAACTCAAATTACCCCGGTACTCAGTTAAGGTGGGGTTGCGTGAATTTCCGCGAAAGAAATATTCTTGTACATCGATAGGAAAACCTCATGTGCAACTTGGATGCTGCAGGTATACAAGGAAGGGTTGTAATCCTCAACACTCAACAAAAATGGTATCAGACCTTCGGTATTATGAATCAGCTTCGCTTGGAGGGCCGGTTTTAATCATGAGACAATATCGGCCAATGCCGACGAAATTTCCTCGATGATGTCATCATCACACCCAGCTTCGCTTAATATTTCGTAGATATGGAAGGCAATCTCTACCGGTCTTCCGTTGTTGAGCAAGGCATCTTTAAGTTGTTCGAAAAATTTGTCCAATGATTCCCCCTGTATTGCTACTAGGTGCTTTCTGTAATAAGTGGTTATCCGTCCTTACCGATGGTGCCTTTTATTATGAAAGAATCTACTCCGTTTCTTCTTGTATATCAATAATCAAGCAACATCCGCAACCGGGATGCGTATCTATACAGGGGATAGGCGATTCAGATGCGGTGAACACTTCTCCGTCAAATTTTTTGCAATATGAGTATGAATCGTGAGAAGCAAGGAACCTTACCTTTTTGCCTGATTCGAATCTAGTTGTCTCAGCCCTCCGTTTTGTGGAATGGTATGTAGTATAGCCAGTGTCACCACACGGTTTCCACAAAGCAAAATCCCACATTTTTTCAAAATACAGTTAATCTATCTGGGTCCAATTCCCCGAGGCTTGCCTCGTTGGCTTTGTGATTTGGTAGCCGAGACCCCGTAGCTTGCTACGAGGAAGTTGAAGATTAAGGTTCGTAGTAAGAGGCTTAACGATATGTCTATTGATTGTCCACGACGGGGAGCTTGCCAGCTTTCAGGTTTGTGGCAATATCGTTTTATACGATATGCATGATCGATTGTATCGAGTATATCAATTTGACATATCAATTAATTCGTATAACAATACCATTTACAAATTACGAATTGATATATTTTAATTACATGGAGCGCTTGTGAGTAGAAATCAGGAGTATAAACCAAAAATACTTGGTTTATATGTAACTGGTGCTGCTACGTAGGAGCTGATCTTTGTGGTGTCTCCCGCCATCAATACCCCCCGAATATGAAAATAATACGGGTGATGTGCTCCGGCAGAGTTGAATCTGAACATCTACTGCGGGCTTTTGAAGACTGCGTGGATTGTGTATTTATTAGCGGTTGCTGGGTGAATGTCATTATGTAACTGAAGGCAATTACGATGCGTTAAGCTTGATGCATCTCACAAGAAAAGTTCTTGAACAGATCGGAGTGAACCCTGAACGGTTACGGCTCAAGTGGGTCTCAGCATCCGAAGGGATTCGTTACGCCGAAGTTGTTACCGACGTTACCAAAAAACTGAATGAATTAGGCCCGATTGGCAAACGGGAAGGAATCGATACCGATGTATTAAAGCTCGAACTTGCCGCCGTTAAGAAAATACTCCCCTTAAGCTGGTGGAGCGGGAGAAGTTGAGAGTGCGTTTTGGTACGGAAGAAGAATACGACACCTTTTTCAGCCGCGACGAGGTGAATGTGTTAATTCGCGATCTGGTTACCGATAAGTTCGCAATAAGCCTGATTACTATGCTACTGGGGAAAAAACCGCATTCCATCAGGGAAACTTCTGACATTTTACATTTTGTGCCCGCTGAGACGGCACCTTAACAGCTCATCACGCAATGGATTAGTCGGGTATGATGAGAGCCACAAGCGTTATGCACTCGCCGCTTGAGTAGTTTGACGCACATTGTTTGCATAGTTTTTCCGGGCATGTAGCTTAGCTGGTAGAGCAGCCGACTCTTAATCGGCAGGTCGTTGGTTCGATCCCAACCATGCCCACCATTTCTTTTTACCGAACATTCCAGCAAACGAGGATATCCATGCGGGAAGATGTGCCGCTTGACGGGGTGAATGAGGACAAAGCCCGTTTGATTGAAAAATTTCAGTTGGTTCCAAAAAAGATCAATAATAAACTTTTCTGGGTGCGGCGATTCGGCAACCGCCCGGACCATCCCTATGCGACACACCGGGCAGTTGTACGATGCAGTCCGCTTGAACTTGTCTTCAGTTTCTATGACCTTTGCGTTGCAAAGATGACTTATTTTACCAGAAACATGAATGACTATGACTGCTGCAAGTTAAACTACCGGACACAAAAAATGGAATCGTGTCCTGTATGGGATATGGAATTTCTGGTCCAGAAGGGGACTGGGATACCGGTTGACCTGAGGAATCTCGCAGCAATCAATGATATTACAATTTTTCGGGAGATGTGCAATTGGCTGGAGATGCAACTGCAGATGAAACTGCAGCAGGAGACTGAACAGGTATTGATTCCGGATCTATTCGATCAGGAAAGCTCGTACTATTTTGAGATGTCGGCGTAAGAATTATGAATGTCCCTACAACTAAAGACCTTTCTGATGTTATTACAGGTGTAAACACGGGATCAATGATAGTCGATGACCGAACGTGGGATGAATTCATCTGTGCGACAAGCTCTTATTACTGGTGGTTTGACCAGAAAGGCAGCATCCCTACAGCCAAGTGGATAGGAGATTGGGTAGACATTTCAAGTGCCGACGCCCAGTCTTTTAAATCCTTTGAAGAGGTAAAGTTCAAATGGACCCAGTCTGGATTTACGCCTGCGAAAAAAGTGTGTTTTTACTGAGGTGGAGGTGCGAGATCAGCCATGTATACCTTTTATGCCGACATAATGGGATGGCCAGCAGCAAACTATGAAGGAGATGGTATCTATGGTCGACCAATTCTGCTAATGGGAGACCGGAATACCGAAATAGCTGGTAAAACCGAAGAGGGAGACCAAAATGAGACGAATATTAGTAACTGTAGTACTACTGTTCTGTTGTGCAACCACTTCACTGGCCGACGATTACAACTATGTCGATCCGGCCCAGTTCAAGCTATGGCTCGAACTGGGGAAGGATATGGCGATTGTAGACATTCAGGTCCCGGAAGAATTTCAGCAGCACCACTTCAAAGGCTCATTGGAGACCAACAGCTATCCGGTCAAATCAGCAGTCGACAAGCAAAAACTGGATACCATTTTACCCAGACTTTTTGCATCGCAAAATGATGTGGTTGTTATCTGCCCTCGTGGCGGTGGTGGTGCCAAAAACACTTTTGACTATCTGAAGGAAAAGGGCATAGATGAGAAGAGGATTTTTATCCTTGAAAAAGGTATGCAGGGTTGGCCGTATAAGGAATTGGCAGTGGGTAGCAAATAGTGTACCCCATCGTGACCGGCACGGGGGCGGCTGCAAGAAATTCCGCCTGTGATTGCCACAAACCTGTATCGTCGCAGGATGCACCAAAATGAGTGCCTCATCAAGTGACATCAGGACGCTGCGTCCGGATTTGAAGATGCTCCTGACAGACGAAACCGACGGCTGTACAGGTTGCGGCGTCTGTGTCAGCGAGTGCGAGTTCCTGAAACTATATGGTTCGCCTCTTGAAATTGCCCGCTCATATGACCCCGATGATCCCAAAAAAAATGTTGTCTGTTTTGAGTGCAACCTCTGCTCTCTCTGTACCGCTGTCTGCCCCGAAGGTTGTGATCCTCAGGCCCTCTTTCTGGAAATGCGTCGCGAGGCGGTAGATCGTGGTTATGGCTTGTTTCCCGAACACAAGGGACTGCTTGGCTATGAACGGACTGGAATGTCACGACGCTTCAGTTGGTACGGTCTGCCGGAGGGGTGCACGACGATTTTTTTCCCCGGCTGCGCATTGCCGGGAACACGCCCTGCAGCGACAGTTGCTGTCTATGAAAAGTTAAAGGAAGCGATTCCTACCCTCGGACTGGTCATGGATTGCTGCACCAAGCCGTCGCATGACCTGGGGAGGCAGCAGTATTTTCTGAAAATGTTCGGCGAGATGACTGCGTGGCTGGAGTCTCATGGGGTGAAGCGGATACTGGTAGCCTGTCCTAACTGCTACAAGGTTTTTTCCGAATATGCCCCGCAGTTTCATACGGAGACGGTCTACGAAAAGCTGGCCGATATTGTTTCGGAGTGCGCTTCGGAGGAGGAGCCCTTTGCAGCGGTGACGATCCACGACCCATGCGTGATCCGGTTTTCTCCCGCTCCTCAGGAAGCAGTGCGAGCTTTGATCTCCGGATCCGGCCGCATGATCGAAGAGATGCCGCACACATGCAAGTCGGCTCTCTGCTGCGGTGAAGGTGGCACGGTAGGGGTTCTGGCTCCAGATCTGGCGAATAGCTGTAGAGAAACCCGGATAGTTGAAGCCGCAGGCCGCCAGGTCGTTACCTACTGTGCTGGTTGTGCCAATCTTCTCGGCAAGCAGCTGAAGGTCAGCCATATACTTGATCTGATCTGCAACACTCCGAAGCCGTCGACGGGGCTGATTACCTATTTCAATCGACTGCGGCTCAAATTCCGCTTTAAGAAAATAGTGCCAGCAGTGGTAACAAGAGAGAGGATCGTCTCCAGCGGCAGCAACTCAGGGGTGCTTCGTCCGCTGTTTTTCCTGGCCGGCCTGATCGCCGTTATTGTTATTTTGCGGACGAGCGGTGTTGGCCAGTATCTCGAACCCGAAAAACTGCGTGCTCTGTTTGCTCGTTTTGGCGTTGTCGCACCGTTGGCATACATTGCGTTTTACACGGTTGCTCCCGCGTTGATGCTGCCCGGTTTGCCGATCAGTATAGCTGGAGC
The DNA here is from genome assembly GCA_903930585.1 of uncultured Geobacteraceae bacterium. Classification (GTDB taxonomy): domain Bacteria; phylum Desulfobacterota; class Desulfuromonadia; order Geobacterales; family Pseudopelobacteraceae; genus JACRCG01. Next base: position 5,688 of record CAIYZD010000597.1, read on the forward strand.
CACGGTTTTCGGCCCGGTCTGGGGGGTGGTTTACACCATCATTGGCGCAACATCGGGCGCCTGTGTAGCCTTCCTGATCGCCCGCTATGCCGCCAGGGATTGGGTTGAACGCCGGTTGGTCGGTTCGCGCTGGAACAAGCTTGACAGTGAGACCGCCAAAAATGGTTGGAAAGCGGTTGCGTTTACACGGCTGATCCCGTTGTTCCCCTTCAACCTGCTCAATTTTGCTTTCGGCCTGACGAGGATACCGTTTCTGCATTACGCCGTCGCAACTTTTATTTTCATGCTTCCCGGTACGATCGCCTTTGTCACGTTCTCAAGTTCGTTGCTCGGATTGTTGAAAGGCAATGTTTCCCGCGAGTTCTTTATCGGGATTGTGCTGATTGTTGCCGTTTCACTGATCCCTAAAATTGCAGGATGGTACAATAACCGCAAAAAGCGGGAACCCGGTCCGGAAGCGCCCTGGAGTTTACAGGTAAGTTTGCGGCAAAAAGCTATTACTATTGCGATATCTGGTTTAGTCGCTGCAATCGTCTACGGTCTGATACAAAAATATTTTTGGGCACTCAATGCCCATTTGTATACTCTTGAGTTCAACCTGCTCTCTGTTGCTCACCGTCTCGGAGATGCAGACCTGATCGGGTTTATTGAATACCTGAGACCAATGTCTGCCGCACGCGCTGCAGGGATTGCTTTGGTCTGCCAAGTGATGCAGACATTTGCTTTTCCGTTTTCCACTCTTCCGGTTGTCGCCGCATTTACTACAGCATTCGGTACACTTTCGGGTGTTTTGTACACAGGCGTTACCGGCTTGGTTGCAACAGCTCTGGCCGCAATGTTTGGCCGGTTATTTCTCGGAGATTTGCTGCCGCTTTACAATCGTCGCAAAGGCGTTGCTCCGCTGTCTCTCCCTAATGACTGGGCCTGGTGGTCTGCTGCTGTCATGGCGGCGATTCCTGGTTTTCCGCTATTGATATGCGGAGTATGGGTTGGGGCGTTCCGTATTCCACTGATCCGGTCCGTTGCCGTCGTCGCTGCAGGGCTTGCCGTTCGTATACTTATTCTGGTTGCAGCACGATAAAAAGGGAACCGGTCACATAGATGCGCAAGCGGTTTATAATCTAACTTTTATTCAATTTCAGGAGTTGCCAACCAAATGTTTGAAAATTATCCAGAAGAACGGCTTCATATTGCGAGTATTACCTCGCGTCTCGACCTGATGGAACGAAAATTCCGAAGCATATTGATGGAGCGTATCATTGATGCCGGCAGGCCAATCGAGGCCCGGGATCTGCTACAGGTCTCAGGTTTTGACATTGCCTGCGTTGAGGCACTTTGTAATCGGATGGCAGCCAAAAGGGTAATAGTTCGAAACCACGACGGAATGGTCGAGTTTGTTTACCCTGTATCAGCACTGCCGACCCATCACCAGGTAAAGCTTGCCGACGGGCGTTCCTTTTATGCTATGTGCGCTGTGGATGCTCTTGGGGCAGCATTCACCTTCGGCCAGGACACTACTATCAGCTCCAAATGCAGTGCCTGCGGCGTTCCGGTATCCATAGAAGTCACGTCCGAAAAGGTTATTGCTTTTGAGCCGCCATACCTCAAGGTTCTCCACGCCGATCTGAAACAGGCTAACAACTGGGCAGGCAGCTGTTGAAACATCATGAATTTCTTCTGTACGAAGAATCACTACGATGCATGGACAAGGGCGAATAGAGTAGAGGAAGAAAATGTATTTTGTCTTGACCTTCATGAAGCACTGCTTGTCGCTCAAATGTTATTCACCGATTTATGAGAAATACTGTATTTTCCAGGTGCAGTAAGTACTTAAACCCAATTTCCAGGGAGGTAGTCATTATGTCAGAGAATGAAACAAAACAGGAAGGGTGCTCCTGCTGCTCCGGTTCCAACTCGGTGCTGCTTGGACAACCAAAAACCGAACTTACTGAAAACGTAACTGTAGGGGTCAATCGCGCTGACTTCATGAAAGTGCTGGGTGCCGGAATTGTAGGTCTCAGTTGTATATCCGGAACCAAGGCATTTGCTGCTTCGGTGAAGCGCAAAAGCGCCAAGGTCGTAAAAGGAGCTACTGATCGCATGATCATTGATCATGAGATAAAAGAGTTGCGAATCTCTGCCACTGTCACCAAAGATTCTTCCCAACCGTCAGTTGCTGACTGGGGGCGGCGTTTTCAGGCATTCTTCGGGGCTAAGGGTGGGAAGATGGAACCTTTTTTTGTGTTTACTACTGACGTAAGTCGAGCAGAAATCGATAAGGCAATCAAGGGATTGGGAATTCGTTCCCGGCGGCAGATCCCGATGAGTGAAGTTGCCCAGCGAACCGGGCTGAAAGCTACAACAGTTCGTGAAGACTATCTGGACGGAGATCCAATGATCTGCACAATCCGCTTTGTCAAAGGGAATGATATTGTTGAGGCGGCATTGGAGGACTTCATCGACGAGAAGATCATAATCGATGGCAAGGACGTTTTTAAACCGTTCACGCCGCACTTCATCTACCATGGTACGGCAGAGGCGATTAATTTTCCATCCGGCTGCATCGTATGCCCGTCCGACTGTAACGGCGGAATCATAACCGATAATGTGCTGCCGCTGAAAACTACAGTTAACTATTACAAGGTTAACTGGAACCGTATGCCGCCAGTAGGCTCCAAGGTGGAGGTGGTGCTGAAATCCATCTACGGCCCATATGGGATGTCGTCCACAAAGGGATGACAACATCGAAATTGTACAAACCGGTACATGGCAAATAAGAGGAGCTACATTTCATGACCAACGAAACGATACGACTCTCTCAAACTGTCAAAGGAGCGGGGTGCGCTGCCAAAATCCCCCCGGGATTCTGGATAAAGCGCTCTGTGGTCTTTATCTGCCGGTTGATCCGAATCTGCTTGTTGGGCTTGACCGCGCTGATGATGCCGGGGTGTACCGGGTGTCGGACGAACTGGACCTGGTACAGACGATCGATTTCTTTCCGCCGATGGTTGATGATTCCTTCCGTTTTGGACAGATCGCAGCGTCCAATGCGCTGAGCGATATCTACGCTATGGGGGGCGTGCCGAAGACCGCATGAATATTGTCGCCTTTCCCGGTAAAACCATGGATATTTCGATTCTCCGCACGATTATCGAAGGTGGCCTAAGCAAAATGCGGGAGGCTGGTGTTGTGCTGGTCGTCGGACATACCGTAGAAGACAGCGAGCTGAAGTATGGCCTTTCGGTAACCGGCTACATTCATCCTGACCGCATCCTGACTAAACGGAATCTGCAGGTCGGCGACCGCCTGATTCTGACCAAACCGCTCGGTACCGGCATTGTTGCCACCGCCATCAAGGCTGGACTTGCCGGCCAGGAGTTGACAACAAGGGGCACCCAGACTATGGCGACACTGAATCGGGCTGCGGCATCAATCATGGAGGATTTCCCGGTTCATGCCTGCACGGATATCACCGGCTTCGGTTTTTTGGGGCATCTGGCCGAGATGGTTGTGGATTCGGGCTGCGGGGTGTGCATTAGATCATCCACTGTTCCCAGGTACCAGGAGGCGCTGGAATGGGCTGACATGGGGCTGATTCCGGCTGGGGCTTATAACAACAAAAGTTTTCGCGGATCTTGTGTCGATTTTGGCGCGGACGTGTCGCAGAGTGTTCAGGATCTGTTCTTTGACCCTCAGACCTCCGGCGGACTTTTGATAGTGGTCGCTGTCGGAGAAGCAGATCGGCTCGTTGCCGCTTTGAAAAAGTGCGGGATCGAGTGTGCCGCTCATCAAGACACACTTCCAATAATAATAAATAATCTAAAATATACCGAGTGTTACTGTTTTCGTGTGTCATGTGTAAAGTTGGCCTGTCTGTTGCTACACTATATAGTGGAGTGAAGAGCAGATAGTAGGAGATCCCATGAAACCAGTTTGGCCAGTCAAGTCTTTAATCATTTCGGTTCTGCACCTGAGTTTGTCATTGTCGATGTGGTTACCGGTGAGGTTACGTCTATCAGTAACAGTGATACAGTGCATGAGCATGGCTCCTGCAACCCTGTCGAAGGTCTTGGTGGAGAGCATGATGATGCAATAGTCGTTGGTGGTACAGGAGGAGCGTTGCATAAATCGAATTTATCCAGCATACGGGGTTTAAGGCAAGTTGTGGATCTATTGCAGAAAATATTGACATGTTGAAACTCGGAACACTTCAGGAATAGCTGCCAGGACACACCTGTGGTGGGCGCAGCCACGCTCTTGGGTGCTCACATTAGGGGCGTTGAGACGTAATGATTCGTTACATGTTTAAGGGGAAGATATGAAAAGCGGAGGTGTGTGCCATGAGTATCAAGATCTTCAGCTTCAAAGGATTAAATGGAGTGATGAATGTCCTAGGTATTTTAATTCCCGTCGTTACCTGGCTTGTAGAAAAGGTTCGGAAAAATAATAGTGAGTCGGCTCTGTGTGTCGCAGGGCAGGAACTTGAAAAACGATCGCTGGAAAAGAGCATATGATTGGAAGGGGGGTGCACACAGGAATTCGACCCGGTAGTTTAGAGTAGTTCTTGTTGTAAATGAATAATAATGGGAGGAACTGTCATGAAACTCAAATATATTTGTCGTTTCGCTTCGTTGATAGCTGCTGGTCTACTGTTTATTATTGTTGGAATCAAGCTTCCCAAAGAGAAGGAGGAATGGTCATGAAACTTCTAAAAATAAAACATTTCTACGGTCTCGGCAGATTAATTGCGGTAACCGTAATCCCCGCGTTACTTATGATTCTTGTTGGTAAAAAAATACAGAATGAAGAGAGTCTCGACGAATTTATGAAACGGCGTGAAGATGAAAAAGCAAGTCTTGGATAACGTCTCGTAGTGAAAGGGGAAAACGATCCATACGGGATACTGGAGTCGGCATTTCACCTGACGCTCTTGATAAGATTTTACACCATTTGTTCAGGAGGATGGCTCCATTTCCCGCAGGTTTGGGGGCACAGGACTTGGCTTGAGCATCAGTCGCAGTCTGGCTGAACAAATGGGGGGGAGTATTACCATTGAAAGCACCCTCGGATTGGGAGCTGTTTTATGCTTGTCCTGCCATTTACGATCGGCACAAAGACGGGTATCAGCCCAGAGCATCCAATAAGATCAGATGTCAGTTGGGACGGCCCCTTACTGCGGGTGCTCCTTGTTGAGTTTCGTCGTGACAACTAGCTTTCTCCGTCAGGAATTGTCTCGTCCACCAAAATTATATCCTGATGGTAGAGCAAGTCCATTCCATTGCAGGTTGACCATTTGCGTCATTGTTACTGATACGCAGACGCATAGGCTTTCACAAAACGACCCTTTCCGCAAACTAAAGACCGTTCTTGACGTACCCCTGCCGAAGCAAAACAGTCGTTCCACAAAAAACGTATAGTAGCGTTGTTGCTACCATAATATTCTCATAAGTTGCATAACTGCGACTTATACTCGATTGCCCTTTGGGCAATAAATTTTGCATTCTTCATGTATATCTGCAGGTTGTGGGGAAAAATGAAAGTTGTGCAAACTTGGCTTGCCTGTTGCTTTAGCTTGGCTCAGAATTTATGAAGGGTGCCATGAAAACTGCAATATCAGTATGGAATATTAGGGTAGCACCGGTATTTTATGTAAACGGAAAAGTGCTGCTGTATGAATCAGATGGCTAATGTGAAGGCTTTACTCAGACAGCATTAAGGTCTATCTATCCATTTATTGCGAGAGAGACACCGTGGTACGGGCAAGCAACTGGACTGACTATTTGTATTCTATACAGTATATTGATCGATCGGTACCCCATGGTCAAAGGAGAGTGCGGGGTGGAGCAAAAAAATATCGCAGCTATCAGATGTAGGAAAACGTTTTTGAAGTCATGCTGCCGACCGATTTCGTAAAAAAAAAGGGTGTTTTCTGAATGCAACGTCTGCAC
>CAIYZD010000598.1 GCA_903930585.1 uncultured Geobacteraceae bacterium
GGCGGATTTCACGCGCAGTTCATACCCTTCCAGTTTGCTCTTGCGCAGCTGGATAATCCGGTTCAGGGCAGCCTGATATTCCGTGTTTTTGGGAAACAGTTCTGCTGCTCTGATGTATTGACGGTGGGCATCTTTCAGTTTGTTCCCTTTTTCAAATTCCTGTCCTTCCTGAAACGCCTGCTGTGCTTCCTTGTACCGGGTCGCAATGTCGATTTGCTGTCTGAAACGGTCCTGGGTCGCATCAATTCCCTGTGCCGCCTGGAATTCCGTCAAGGCGGCGGCATAGTTCCCTTTGGCTGCTAATGACATTCCCTGCTGGTACCGCTGTTCGGCCGCTTTCTGGCGAACTTTCAGGAATTGAACCCGGGGGGCGTTGACCGTCGGATCGCTTTTGAAGGATTCCGCATACCGGTACATCGCGTCTTCGTATTTCCCATCCGCCTCCAGTTTCTCCGCTGCTTTGTACGTGATTGAAGCGGGAGAGGCACAGGCGGATAGCAGGCCGAAAGCAAGTAATAGTGTAACGTGTAAGGTGTATTTCAGGTAGCGCATTGAGTGCGTCTCCTTGGATAAAGTCTGTTATTTTGCCGTGATAAGCGGCTTGTTTTCTATCAGGGGGATAACGATCTGGTCGCCGGTATCGGTGACCGTCAGCGTGAGTGCCCGATCGGTAATTTCAGATGCTTCGTAGCGTTCGGCAATCGTATCCCCTTTTTTCACCAGGAGTATGTCTTTCTCTTTGGCAAGAAATATCGTTCTTGCCGACCCTTTTTTCAGAAAACCCAGGAACGTGAAGCGAGCCAGCGGAGCTGCTTCGGGTTGAATTGTTACCGGTACTGCTACTGCTGCCGGAGGGGGTACAATCACCGGAGGCTGTTTGCCGGCCATGGCGCTCCGTTTGACCGCCTTTTCCTCATCGATAAACAGAGGTTTGAATATGTTGCGATGATACCCTTTGAATCCGGACGGCGCCTTGTCGAGCTGTAAGGTGTTCACTCTGGTGCCGTCGTCCGCACTCCGCGGGGTTGTTTTCGGTGCGACGGTGGTTTCTCTTTTTACCGGTTGAGCCGTCTGTACTCCGGTTGCTACCGTTTTGAAGCGCGGTATCGCGCTGTAGCTCCAGAGCACGGCGATGCCGAGCAGTATCGTCAGTACAAACAGAATCAGGCGCTGACGATTCATACGTTCTCCCGGAGGTAGATGGTTATATGCAGATCCATGACCACGTTCTCGACAAGGGGGTCGTTGTTTGAAAATGAGACCGACTCTACCACGATCAAGTCCGGTTTGTTCTGAAGATCGGAGAGGAAACTTTTTACCGCTGCGTAGCCGCCGGTGACGGAGAGCGTCATCTGGTAGGAGAGCAGCGCTTCCTGTTTGAGCTGAAGCGGTTTATAGCTGATTGTTCCAACTCCGACGGCGCTGCTTGCCGCGTCTTCCAGCAGTTCACTCAATACCCGGGCGAAGTGCCGTTTCTCGGGGATTTTCGCCATCAGTTTTTCGAGGTCGGCGCTGCTCTGTTTATGGAGAAGGGTGGCGTCAACCTGTCCGGAACGGGTAATCTGGCGACGTGCGCTGTTCCATTTCGTCTGCAGTTCCAGCAGTGCAGGCGCCTGATACGCCGATACCATAATCACGAAGGCCACATTGAGCAGCAGCAGTACGAGGATGGTACCCAGGAGCCGCCATTTCTGACGGACTATTTCAAGTGCGTACTGTTTCATCAAAAGAGTACCTTGCAGGAGATCGTAAATTGTACGCCGTGTGCTTTATCGCCGGAAATAAAATTCCGGTGGGAGAGCAACAGGACGTTTGAGAAGTTTTTCGATGCTTCAAGTTTTTCCAGGTACTGCTGTACGAATGCAAATGTTTTTGCGTAGCCCTCAAGTTTCCACTCTCCCTGGTTTTTTTCGGGAGCGAGCAGGGAGAGCGAGATTCCCGCCGGCGTATTATTCTCGAATGTCTCAAGCATATTCAGCCAGTTGGTATTTTTGCGTTCTATTATTTCATTATAGAAGCGCACGCGGGTTTTTTGACGGGTTACGTCGGTTTCGGATATGCCGCCCGGTTTCGGTTCGAGTTTGTTCTGAATTGCGGTGAGTTCGGCGTTCAGGCGGCTTTTTTCTCCCATGTTTGATGATATCCGGCTGATATTCCATCCCGACAGGGCGAGAAGGAGGGTTATGGCGCAATATCCGAACCGGTTCAGTAGTCGGTGATCGAGATAGATGCGCGTCGCAAGGTTTATGGTGATACGCATCAAAGTCTCCTCAAGGCCGCACCGATGGCGGCGGTGCAGGGGAATAGCCGTGTCTGGTCGCCCGGCGCGGAGTTTCCGGGGAGTATCGCACTTTTGGTTTCAAGCAGGACCGGCGCTATCCCGGTTGCTTCGGTTACCATTTCCTGAAAGCTTTGGGCAGTTTCGGGCGCCGCCACGCAGAATACCGTCTGAACCGGCCGTTCCGGAAAGCGTTCTTTGTATATCAGCAGCGAGCTGTTTATTTCCATGTAGACGCGACTGTCGGTCGCGAGTGGTCCGCTCAGGTCCTTACTCCGGATAAATTCGGGTATTCCCTCGAAAAAGGCTACGATGGAGAGCGTGCCGGCATAGAGTGTTATCAGGATGTATTCTTCCTGAAGCGACAGGCGCCGGTCAAAGAGGCGGTGTATGTTGAAGGTGTTGCAGTCGATGTATGCGGGTGAGAGTCCTGCTGCCGCAATCAGTTCTTCGTATTGCCCGATCACGGTGCGCGATGCGATTGCCACCAGGAGCGCCAGGTCGCCGTTTTCCCGGACCGTCAGTTGCTGAAAGTCAAGGTGGGTGTCATGACTGTCAAAGGGGATGCTTTTTTTCAGTTTCCAGCGAATCATGTCCACCGCTTCCGTGCGGCTTTTGAAGCGCCCTTCGTGGTTGAGCAGCATGATCCTGCTCACTCCGTCGGGGAGAGAGACCGAGATCATTTTCGATGGGCAGAGCAGTTGTTTGTGTGCCGTTTTCAGGCTTTCGATAAATGCCGCGGGATCAAGGATATTCGGTTCCCGAAGTGATATCTGAAGGGTTTCACGGGAAAATGGCGCATGGGCCACGCGTTCGACGCGGGGAGTGCCGGCAGTCCCGCCCGCGAGGACACAGGTAATTCCCTGGGAGCTGATTTCAACTCCTATTGGTTTGCTGGCAAACAACATGGCGTTTCCTGTTCCGGTTACTCCACAAACGTAACGCGGTTTATCTCCTTGAGTGTCGTTATTCCGGCTGCAAGTTTCTCTTCGGCTGAATCACGTAAAAACATGACTCCGGCGTCACGGGCGGCTTGTTTCAGTTGGGTTGCGGGTACTTTGGCTATTATGAGGTCGCGAATCCGGTCGTTCAGTTCCAGGAGTTCTACGATCGCTACGCGTCCTTTATAGCCGGTGCCGTGACATTCGTCGCAGCCGTGTGCTTCGTAGAGGGTCATGCCGCGAAAGCGTGCCGGGTCGACTCCGCCGTCCGTTAGTTGTTCGTCGTTGTATTGTACCGGGCGGCGGCATGCGGTACAGACTTTCCGTATCAGTCGTTGCGCCAGGACGCAGTTGAGGCATGAGACAAAGTTGTAGGGGTCGATCCCCATATGGATGAAGCGCCCGATTACGTCGAAGACGTTGTTGGCGTGAACCGTCGTAAATACCAGGTGTCCGGTCAGGGCCGACTGGACGGCTATTTGTGCCGTTTCCGAGTCACGTATTTCTCCGACCATGATTTTGTCCGGGTCATGGCGCAGGATGGAGCGGAGTCCTTTGGCAAAGGTCAAGCCTTTTTTTTCGTTGACCGGGATCTGCAGTACTCCGCGCAGCATGTATTCTACCGGGTCTTCGATCGTTATGATTTTGTCTTCTCCGGTATGGATTTCGGTTAGTGCGGCGTAGAGGGTTGTTGTTTTTCCGGAGCCGGTTGGACCGGTTACCAGTACCATGCCGTATGGTTCGCGGATTTTTTTCCGCAGTCGTTTGATTTCCCGTTCGCTGACGCCGAGGTTTTCAAGGGTCAGCCCTTTTAGGTCGCTGGCTATGCTTTCTTTGTCGAGGATACGGATAACGGCGTCTTCGCCCAGGGAGCTGGGCATGATTGAGACGCGGAAATCGATGGATTTGTCGCCAAAGCGGATTTTAAAGCGGCCATCCTGGGGGATGCGTCGTTCGGAGATGTCCAGTTCACTCATGACTTTGAGGCGTGAGATGATCGGCGCCTGAAAGTGCTGATCGATGGTGTCGTTGGCTTTATAGAGTACGCCGTCGATGCGGTATTTGATATCGACTCCGTCAAGGCCGGTTTCGATGTGGATGTCGCTCGCGCGTCTGTTCAGGGCGTCAAGTATGGTCGTGTTGATCAGTTTGATGATCGGGCTGGTATCGTCGGTGATGGATTCCACCGACAGGATTTCTTCTCCCCGGTCGGTTTCCTTGATCAGCTGCAGCATGAAGTCTTCGGATACTTCGCGCAGTACCCGCCGGGTCCCCTCCCCCGCTTTTGTTACCGCTGCGATGGCCGAGTCGGAGGCGATGCGGATCTGGATCTGGCGGTCAAGCAGCAGTTCCAGTTCGTCAAGTTTGACGACGTCGGTCGGGTCGGAGACGGCTATGACAATGGCGTGCGGCTGGATTTCCAGCGGAACGAAGTGGAAGCGGTAGATCGCATCGGGCGGCAGCTGGTTAAGCAGGTCCGAATCCATTTTGAAGGTGCGCAGGTCTATGTATTCGAAGCTGAATTGTTCCGCCAGGGCATGGGCGAGGTCTTCTTCGGTGATAAATCCTTCGTGTATGGCTATTTCACCGAAGCGCTGCCGGGTCGTCGCCAGTTTGTCGACTATGACCGGTACATGGTCCGGATTCAGGCTCCCCCGTTCCACCAGGATTGTGCCGATATTTTTTCGTTTGTATGGTTGCATCGATATCCTAGCCGACGGTGCCGGCAATTTTGAATATGGGGAGATACATCGCTATTATTATGACGCCGATAACCACACCCATAACCAGCATGATGGCAGGTTCTATGGCGGTGGTCAGCAGATGCATCCGTTCTTCCAGTTCGTCTTCCAGATAGTTGGATATGTCTATCAGCATGTCTTCCAGTGACCCGGTGGTTTCGCCGACTCCGAGCATCCGCAGGGCCAGCGGGGGCATGATGTGAATCCGGTCCAGCGCGACCGAGAGCCGACCCCCTTCTTCAATAAATCTGACCGCTTCGAACAGCCGTTTCTCCATAAAGACGTTATCCAGGGTCCCGATTGACATGCGTAACGATTCTATGATCGGTATGCCGCTCCCAAGGACGGTTGCCAGGGTACGGGTGAAGGCGGCTACGGAGTATTTGGAGAATACATCGCCTGCCACCGGAACGGTCAGTTTGAATCGGTCAAATGTGTAGCGGCCGGCTTCACTGTTTTTCCACGATCTGAATCCCGAAAACAGAGCAATTGCGATAATGATTCCGAGAATAAAGTAGTGCCGGAGAAATGTCGTGAAGTTTATCAGTAGTTGGGTCAGCACGGGAAGTTGCGATCCGGAATCGGCGTATACCTGGCTGAAGGTCGGTACTACGTATACCAGCAGGAGCGTGATCGCAATGACGGCGAAAACAACCAGGATGGCAGGGTAAAAGATGGCCGCGATAATTTTCTTCCGGAGGGTGCCGGCACGCTTCAGGTATTCGATGTAGCGGCGGATGGTCTGGGGGAGGTCGCCCGTCCGTTCACCTGCGCGAATGGAGGCGACGTAGAGATGCGGGAAGGCCCTGCCATGTTTTTCCATCGCAACCGACAGTGCGGAGCCTGATTTTACATCCTCGCGCACCTGCACCAGAACTTCGTACAGCGGACCGGCATCATGGCGCTCCAGGATGGCATCCAGTACCTGCATTATCGGCATACCGGCCTTGATCAGCACCAGCATCTCCTGATTAAAGGTTAAAAGAGCACGGTTATCGATCTTTCGCCGTTTGATGCCTTTATCAAACAAAAACTGGAACGGTTTCTTTTTTACCGCAAAAACAAAGAAACCCTGGTCCTCAAGGTTTTTGCGCAAAACAGTACTGTCCGCAGCATCAAATTCCCGGTTGAGAATTTTACCGTCCGATCCGCCAAGTTTGCAGGAATAAAGCGCCATAACCGTAATCTAATACCACAGCAGGCAAGAGAATAAAATATAAAACCAACCTGCGTAAATTGTTGTTAATTTTTACAAACAACGACCGAAAACTCTTACGGTTCTTCCGGCCTGATAACAGCCCTTTGCTTCCTGCGAAAAGCGATTGACTGAGTGTGTATGGGTGTGTATAAATAAACATATGACACGTCGTGAGATAATGAAAAGACTAAAAAACGAAGGGTGGGTGTTGGTCACCGTAACCGGATCACACCACAAATTCAAACATCCAGATAAAACCGGCTATGTGACTGTAATTCATCCTAACCACAACTTTGCCACCGGTACACTGCGGAGCATATACCGCCAAGCCGGATGGGAATGGAGGTAACAAATGTTATTCCCCGCTGTAATTCATAAAGACCCTGCGAGTGATTATAGCGTAACCGTTCCGGACATGCCGGGATGTTTTACCGCTGGTAAAACTATCGAAGAGGCTGTGTCCAACATTCAGGACGCTGCGGAATGCCACTATTCAGGAGAATCAGATGTACCTATTGCGTCATCGCTTGAACGTTGGATCAACGTCCCTGATTATGCAGGGGGTACTTGGATTCTGGTTGATGTTGACTTGTCTCGCATCAATGTTAAAGCGAAACGTGTGAATATCACTCTGCCGGAGAATTTACTCTTCGCGATAGACCGCTATGCAGAAGCACACCGTTTGACACGCTCCGGCCTTTTAGCGCTGGCTGCAGGGCAGTACATACATGCATAGCCCGAAGTCGTTCAAAGAAGCGCACGGTGAAGCAGAAGTAGTTTCTGGTTATTGCCGTTATCCGTGAACATCGCCTGGTGGCGCCTACTATTGGCTGTGTTAATCTATGGCCAAAGGCTCTGACTAAGACTTTGAACCCTTTTATTAGCCACGGATGTACACCGATGTACACAGATGAAATCTGAACTTAAAAGCTTTTTGAGTAAAACCTGACCGACAGGTTTATCCCCTTCATCCCCTTTATCCCTGTAAAATGATTTCAGGTGTATTTTCAAAACAGCTCATTTGATTACGCAAAGGTATATTACGCGGAAAGCTGTGCGAGTTAATCGGTATTTTTTTGAATCTCTCTGTGCCCTCTGCGTCTCTGCGCGATAATAATAGATTGCGAATTAGAACGAAATCAGTACAAAATATGCCTCCGTACCTACAGGCAGAGGAAACAAACCCCGCTGTACAAGTTCCCATCAACCGTGATATTCTCTCAAAGGCTTCGTTGGAGGCCTCTTGCTGGATTACCTGAAGGAATTTCGAAAGCATTTACTATTCCCATGAATAACTTTGCATTGCCCCCCGACATTCCTGATTATCCGCAGATCATTACGGGTCATGTGCCTCCGTTTCTCGATGACCCTGCACGTTGCGGTGTCCTGTGGCATGCCACCCAGGGACGCTTTATGCTTGAAGTGCTTTGTCGCTTCCCA
>CAIYZD010000599.1 GCA_903930585.1 uncultured Geobacteraceae bacterium
AGTGGGAGAACCAAAACCAAAAGCAAAGGCTACCACCTTAAACCCAACTGATTATTGTCTTGACTAAAGGGTCCACTAAACAGACACACCAGAGTTACAATTTTTTTCTTCATGATATTCCTCCCTCGAAGTTACGAATGGAGCGGTCTTCCGGCTCAGGGCCTCCTACTCGCCCGCCTTCCCAGGAGTAATCCCAGTGGCTTTTCGCCTTGCGGCGATGGGTTTTCGTTCCCTTTACGGCTGCGGGGCAGCGGGGGAATGGCTTCATCAAAGCGGCACCCCTCTTCCTCACTTCCATTCGATGATAATTATGCTTATTGCTTCGTGATTAAACATATGAACGGTAGGATTCGAATGTTTAGTCACCGGAGCAACAAGCAAGAGACCGTTTGCCCGTGACGAAGACAAAAAAATCCCCGCGCCGGCTCTGCAATCCCTTGCAGAGTGAGCTTCGGGGATACCGTATTTATCCACGAACGTCAGTCAGTGCCCGTTCTTTGTCCGCGAAGACCGGGTACAACATGTATCTTTCGGGGCAACGTCTCTGACTTAAGGATCTGGCGATGTCCAGCAAGACCTATCACAGTGGCGGGACCGTGACGGATTTTCACCGTCTTCCGTTCACCTCGAAAAGTTTCATATGTATGGAGCGTCATCGACGATACCTGATCGGCCCGGCCAATTTCAGATGACGGGTCAAAAAGAATATGCGAATTTACCTCGAATAAATACCGGGAAGCTGCCGCCAGAGCAGCTTCCCGGTATCAAGACATTACGCGATTCCCTGTTTACCTATGGCAAGGAGAATTCTTTCAGGTGTAATCGGCGCCTCGGTGAACATGATGCCAAGGGCATTGGAGATGGCATTGGCCGTTGCTCCCACCGGATTGACCGGCCCGGCTTCGCCGACGCTCTTCAGGCCATAGGGTGCGACCGGATCAGGATTCTCAACCAGAATGATTGTGAGTTTGGGCATATCGAGTGGACCGAACAGTTTATAGTCGAAGAAATTGTTGTTGAGATTGAGCCCCTTTTCATTGTAGTGCATCTCCTCGGTCAGCGTCATGCCCAGTGCCTGTTGGGCACCACCTATAAGTTGTCCTCGAACGTTTGTAGGATTTATGGCCCGGCCAATATCGTGGGCAATCACCATTTCCTCTACTCGTACCTGACCGGTTTCCAGGTCGACCTCCACCTCGGCGAAACAGGCGCCGAAGGGGGGCGAGTTGTGGCTGGGAAAATAGCTGGCATACCCTTGTATTTGCCCAGGGACTCCGTTTGCCTCACCGTTTTGCGGATTGACGAAATGATAGACGCCGACGTTGCAGATTTCCTTGACACTCATCCGTACTTGATCCGCCTGCGATCCATCCGTGCTTTTTCCCTTGGTGACGACATATCTATTTTTTATCTCCAGCTCTTCAGCCGGGATACCGAGTCGGCTCGATGCACGTTCGATGATCTGACGGTTGACGTCCTGGCAAGCCTTCATTACTGCACCGCCACCTACGTACGTCGTACGGCTGGCGTGGGAACCGATGTCGAATCCAGCCGCATCCATATTGACATGCAGATGGATCTCTTCCATGGGGATGCCGAGTGTTTCGGCTGCGATCTGGGTGAGAACGGTATGTGACCCCTGGCCCATATCGGAGCAGGCGAGGACAATCACTGCGGAACCATCC
>CAIYZD010000600.1 GCA_903930585.1 uncultured Geobacteraceae bacterium
GGAATATTCATCTGTACGGCAAAATTCCGGTTGATCGCATAGCTTACCGGAATGGTATAGACCTTGAGGTTGTCACTCATGACGGCATCTACGCCGATGCCGATTTTTGGAGCCGGTTTGGCAGCCGGAGCAGCCGGAGCAGCCTGCTGCGGAGTAGAGCTCGGCGTGGTTTCCACCGGTTGCGCAACGGCGGGCGTTGATTCGGCTGGCTGAGTTGGTGCGGTGTTGCGGGTGGAGTCTAATTCCGTCGTTTTCTGCACAGTATTAAAGACAGAAGATGGAGCCGTGGCGACAGTTGAACCGGCCTGGGGTGGAGCAACCACGGCAGCTGCTGATACGGGCGTTCCCCCGCTAAAACCAAAATATACGGAGGTAGTGGCAGCAAAAGAGAGAGATGGAACAAAGAGCGTTGTGCAGGTGGCAACTACGGCAATTGCCTTGTGTGCCCGCCGGAGCGGGGGACTTGTACTGCGTTTCATGATCGGTATCCTCCTTGGATTGATGTATGCGGCAAGAGTGTGATGAAACCACTGTAATTAATTATAGTTAATTATAAATTACAAGAGAGACCAGTAATTGCACGGACTATGTATACAATTCTTGCATCTATGTCAACAGGATAAACCGGATGCTGTTTTCTGTTCGCCCCTGGCAATCAGGACCACGAGAGAACGCGCCGGCAGCCGGTAGCTGTGTGCGGTTATGTATGGCATTGAATCCCATGGCACGATGTCTTCGGGGGAATCTTGCGAGGTATCTATCCAGCGGGACCACGTTCCCCCAGGGAGCTTTTTCGGCGATGGAAGAGAAAAGGTAAGCGGTTTCCAGTAGGCGTTGACCATGAAATGAAAGACAACCCCCTTTGTCCTGCTTCGGGCCGTCAGGGCGATGCTGTGACTTTCGTGGCTCCAGTCCGGTGAGCCGAGCTTTACACCATGCCACTCCAGCCGTGCATGTCTCAGAAGCTGGTTCAGGGTTAACTCCACGGTGCTGCCGTCGTGCATGAGCCGTCCGGCGACCAGCAGTTTGGTGAAACGGTGGATGTCTCCATGACGCTCAAGCGCCCTCCAGTCAAACCACCCGATTTCGTTGTCCTGGCAGTAGGCGTTGCTGTTTCCCCGCTGAGTTCGCCGCGCCTCATCTCCCATCAGGATCATTGGGGTGCCGAGGGCGAGAATGGTTACTGCCAGGAAGTTTTTTACCTGCCGGTTACGGAGTGCTTCGATGCCGGGGGCGTCGGTGGGGCCTTCAAAGCCGCAGTTCCAACTGGCGTTTGCATCGGCTCCATCCCGGTTTTCCTCGCCGTTTGCCTCATTATGTTTACGGTTATAGGAAACCAGATCGTTCAACGTGAACCCGTCGTGGCAGGTAATAAAGTTTACGCTCTGTTCGGGTTCGCGCTCCTGGTGCCCGTAGATGTCGGGACTGGCCAGAAGGCGGGCGACGAAGCGGGAAACAAGTCCGTTGTCCCCCTTCATGAACCTGCGTACATCATCGCGGAACTCCCCGTTCAATTCTTTCCAGCTGTCGCCGATGAAGCTGCCGACCTGGTACAGTCCTCCTGCGTCCCACGCCTCTGCGATAAGCTTGATTCCCGCCAGTGCCGGGTCCGATTCGATATCCCAGATGATGGGCGGGTTTTTGAGCGGATGCCCCTGACCATCCCGTGACAGTATGGATGCCAGATCGAAGCGGAAACCGTCAACATGCATCTCATTGGCCCAGTAGTTGAGACTGTCGATGATGAGCCTGCGGACCACGTGATGATTGGCGTTTACCGTGTTGCCGCAGCCGGAGTGGTCGACATAGGTTCCGTCCGGTGCGAGACTGTAATAAACGTCGTTGGCAAATCCGCGAAAACAAAACGTCGGGCCTTTATGGTCCCCTTCGGAGGTGTGATTGAATACGACATCGAGAATTACCTCAATATCTGCACGGTGCAGAGCCTTGACCATATCGCGGAATTCGTTCAGGGGGCCGAGCGGGTCTTTGCGGGAGCTGTACCCAGCGTGGGGCGCAAAAAACGAAATCGGACTGTAACCCCAATAGTTGCAGAGGCCGAAGGGTGCGTCGTGCGGGTCGAACTGGAAGATCGGCAGCAGTTCGACGGCGGTGATTCCCAGATCCTTCAGATAGGGTATCTTCTCGATCAGCCCGGCATAGGTGCCGCGCTTTTCCGGTAAGACCCCGGAGGAGGGATGTTTGGTGAATCCTGCTACGTGCATTTCATAGATGACGGTCTGCGAATAGAGACGTTTGAGTGGCAGGTCGTCCTCCCAGTCGTAACCCTGGGGGTCTGCCACAACGCTTTTCATTGACAGGGGCACGTTGTCGCCCGTCACACATGCGGCTGCGCGGTCATAAGCGTCGGGTATCGCCACCGCTCGTCCATAGGGGTCGATCAAAAGCTTGTCCGGGGCGAAACGGAGACCCCGTTCCGGGTCAAAGGGACCGGCCACCCGATAGCCGTACAGCTGGCCGGAGTCGATGCCGGGAACAAAGGTATGCCAGTAGTGATAGGTACGGTTTCGCATCGGATCAAGCGGTATAATTCGGGATGGCGCCGTATCATCCACATGGTCGAAGAGAAGCAGCTCCATGCCCGTGCAGTCTCTCGAAAAGACGCTGAAATTCACTCCGCCATGACAAACGGTTGCGCCGAGAGGGGATGTGCTCCCCTTGTGCAGTTCGGCAGGTCTGCTGCCCGATTTTTCAGGAACTATAGTCATTGGAACCGTTTTCCTCTCTCCGTTTACATGTACGTCAAATTGTCAAAAAGCACAACCAAATCAAAATGGCGTCAGGAACCGGGGTAAGGATCGGGATTGTAAGAGCGTCGGGTTGAGTGGGCGCCACACTTCCGGCATGAAAAAGTGGTTGTAACGGACGGGATGATACGCTATATCTCACCGCATCGGGTTTATGATTAGTGGAGTAATTCATGGGGCTTTTTACAAGTACTGCAAACAAATCGGACGCGTCAGAGGCGAAGAAATATCATTCGGATTATGGACAGTTGCTGGTTGATGGCGAAATTATTGAAGTCGGTTTTGTTGTCCTCCGCGACACATTTCTGTTCACCAACAAGAGGCTGATTCTTATAGATATTCAAGGGATTTCCGGCAGGCAGATTGAGTATCTTTCAATACCGTACAACAAAATCACGAAATTCAGCGTACAGACGGGGGAAAGCTTCGACCGGAACGCCGAACTGAAGATCTGGATCGGCAGTGACACCATTCCGCTGGAGAAAAAGTTCAACAAGGATACAAATGTGTATGAAGTGCAGAAAGTCTTGGCAAGCCATGTCTTAAAGTAACATTTTTTTGTCAGATAAACAAGTTGTTGTCGGCGTGCTCCGAGGCTTCCAGATAGGAAGCGACACCGCCGACCTCGATACCGTCGATCAGCTCTTCACGCCTGATTCCCATCAGGTCCATGGACATCTGGCAGGCCACGATCTTTACTCCCCCCCGGATGGCCGCTGCCATCATCTCTTCCAGCGCAGGAACGTTCTTGTTCTTCATGATGCCGCGGATCAACATACCGCCAATACCCCCCATGTTCATGCGTGACAGGGTCAGGCGCCTGCTGCCGCGTGGCATCATCATGCCGAAGGCCCACTCGATCATATTTTTACCCAGACCTGAGATCTTTTGCGGTTTACGCAGGGCATTCAATCC
Organism: uncultured Geobacteraceae bacterium; assembly: GCA_903930585.1. Taxonomy (GTDB): domain Bacteria; phylum Desulfobacterota; class Desulfuromonadia; order Geobacterales; family Pseudopelobacteraceae; genus JACRCG01. Next base: position 3,684 of record CAIYZD010000600.1, read on the forward strand.
CCAGAAAGTGAAAAACATCGTTACCGTGCGGCCCATGGCCAGCGCTCCGTTGGCGATGATGAAGCCGGCAATGGCCTTGTCCAGATCGCCGGAGAATACGATGATCGTTTTGTCGTTGCCTGCCGTCGGCAGCGATGGTTGCGGATGACTCCCCCTTTCGATGACAGCAGTTACGATCCCCTTGTCGACAGTGATGTTCTTCAGAATATTCCCGGTGGCTCTGGCCCAGGAGGGAGCGTCGCTGTAGAAACCGGGATCACTGGCGGTGATTGAAATCACTTCTCCTGAGGCAAGAGCATCCATTTCCTGTTTGAGGCGCATCACCGGCCCGGGGCATTGCAGCCCACAGGCATCAACCCTGATTATCCGTGCCGGTGTTTTGATTGAGTCGGACATGGTTCTTTCTTCTCCTTGACGGTCTGATACTATATGTCTTTGATTCACCTGCGGCGCTGTTGCCAGTTGGTAGGTTTCATACCCTCCGGAGAGATTAACGCAGTTGATTCCCCCGGACATGAGAATGCGGCAGGCAATGTAGCCGCGCACGCCGACCCGGCAGAAGACGATAACCTTCTTGTCGACAGGGATTTCGCGGATCCGCTCTCTCAAGCTGTCCAGTGGTACGTTTATCGCTCCGGCGATGCTGCCAGCGGCGAACTCTTCCGGCGTACGTACATCAAGCAAGAGGTGATGCGCCGGTTCGGCACTCTGTACGGTGTCCCAGGTGGTCATGGCGACCAGTCCGTCAAGCATGTTCTGGGCGGTGAAGCCGGCCATATTGACCGGGTCCTTTGCCGACGAATAGGGTGGGGCGTAGGCATGTTCGAATTCGGCCAGATCGTCGATGGTCATCCCCCCCATGATGGCGGTTGCGATCACATCGATACGCTTGTCCACACCGCTGTAGCCGATGGCTTGAGCGCCGAGCACCCGCCGCGTCTCCGGGGAAAAAACCAGCTTGAGTGTCAACATCGTGGCGCCGGGATAGTACCCGGCGTGATCGTTGGGATGGACAATCACCGATTCGCATCGGATCCCTTCAGCCCTGCACAATTTTTCGGTGGCGCCGGTCATGCCGACATCAAGGTCAAAAACCTTGGCAATGGCGGTTCCCAATGTCCGGTTATATGCTCCTGACGCTTTTTCACTCATATTCCCGGCGGCAATCCGTCCTTGCTTGTTGGCCGGTCCGGCCAACGGTATGGCGGTCTTTTTACCGGAAATGCCATTGACCACTTCAATGGCATCGCCTGCCGCATATACGTGCTCATTGCTGGTTCTAAGCCGGCTGTCCACGACGATGTGCCCGCGCGAACCGAGTTCAATGCCGGAACCGGCGAGGAATCCGGTATTCGGCGTGACGCCGATTGAAAGCATGACGAGATCGGCAGTAATGGATACGCCGCTTTTCAGTCGGGCCGTTACCGCGCCGGATTCGGCAGATTCAAAGGAGGTGACGGCGTCCTCCAGATAAAACTCGATCTGTTTCATGCGTAATTCGCGGTGAACCAGCGTTGCCATCTCGTAGTCAAGAACACTCATGGCCTGATTAGCCATCTCCACAATTATCACCCTGATGCCGCGGGCGCGTAGATTTTCCGCCATTTCCAGCCCAATGAAACCCGCGCCTGCCAATAATGCCGTTTTTACATTGCCGTGATCGACCATGGCACGAATCGTGTCGGTGTCCGGTATCGTCCAGAGTGTCCGTACCGCCGGGTGTTCAGCTCCCGGAATGGGAGGTTTGACCGGCGAACCGCCCGGCGCCAGCAGCAGACGGTCATAGGTTTCGTCGTACTCTCTGCCGGATTCCAGTTCCTTCACATGGACCATGTGTCCGGTTGTATCGATGGCAAGCACTTCGTTGCGGACGCGCACGTCGACATTGAAGCGCTGCTTGAAGGATTCCGGAGTTTGCAGCAGCAGTTTGCTTCGTTCGCTTATCACGTCTCCCACGTAATAGGGAAGCCCGCAGTTGGCATAGGAAACGTGTTCTCCTTTTTCAAATACCACTATTTCAGCCGATTCATCGAGACGCCTCAGGCGTGCTGCCGCTGACATGCCTGCCGCAACACCACCTATAACGATATATTTTGACATGTATTCCTCCAGGCTTTAAATCTATAATACTATATATAGTGTATATTGAATTATTGCAAGATGTTTTTTCATATATCAGTTGGATCGCCCGGTAAGGATAGTGGCAATATGAAAAGGGCCACTTTTATCCGGAGAAGTGGCCCTTTTCATGCGGTTTTAATTTTTACGTAAACAGTCTGTTCAACTCCCTCAGCCGTGGCTGATGGTTACTCCGGTCTCTTGTGGCAGCCGAAGCAGACAGTCGGTCCTTTTTTAGAATCGATGGTTTCGTTCTGATGACACCCGCGACAGGTTTTATGCCCCCACTCTTTTCCGAGTTCGGTGATTTTACCGGGATCCCCCGGATGGCATTTGCTGCAATCATCCTTCAGCAATGTTTGGTGCTTCCAGTGGGGAAACGCAATAACCCCCTTCGATGCGGGCAAGGTTATTACATCCGGTCCTTCGCCGGCAAATCCGGCTGAAGCAAACAAAAGTACAGATACACCGAGAACAAGGCTACTTCGAACTGTTTTCATTTATCCTCCAATGCTGTGTTTTAGGCGCTTACAGGCCGTATTTGTTAAACATAAACAGTTTTTTTATTTTTGTCCAGTAGCAGAATTAACCGGGGTATGGGGCTCCCAGAAACGGAACGTGTTACGCCCGGCTTTCTTTGCCGCATACATGGCCCGGTCGGCTGCAATTTCCAGTTCTTTTGTGACCGAACCATTGTCGGGAAAAATGCTGATGCCGATACTTGTCGTCATCTCCCTCAGGTGGTTTCCCATCTGAAACGGTCGCGAGAACTGCTGCAGAAGCTGTTGCGCAATGACAGTCAGCTGGTTTCTGTCGCCGCAGTCAGTGAAGATAATGCAGAATTCATCGCCTCCCAAACGGCTGATAGTGTCAAGGTCGCGCTTACAGCAGGTTCTGATCCTTTCGGCCGCCTCCAGCAGCACCTGATCTCCGGTTTCATGGCCAAAGGTGTCATTAATATCTTTAAAATAATCAAGATCCATGTACAGCAGCCCGAACTTCATCCCGTGGCGATGTGCCTTGGCAATAGCCTGCTCCAGGCGGTCTTCGAACAGCCTCCGATTGGACAGACCGGTGAGCGGATCATGGAACGCCATTTCACGAATGGTCTGGTCGCTTTTTATACGTTCACTGATATCGCGGAAAATTTCAATAGTTCCCGTGATGGAGCCGCTTGAATCCCGCAGCAACGAGACGGAGCTTTCGATGTGCAATGTACTGCCGTTCTGGCGGTATTCCCGGCACTCCAGATGCGCCTGACCACTCAGCAAACTCTTGATGGTAGGGCACCCATGGCAGGGGGTGTCCTGACCGAATATTTCGTAGCATGCCGCTCCGGTTCTGTCCCCGAACAGTTTTGTCATTGCGCTGTTTTGATACTGAATCTTGTAGTCCAGACCCTTGATGGTAATGCCTTCATTCAGGCATTCCAGCACCGTCCGAAACTTTTCCCGTTCACTTTCAAGCTGTTGTTTGACTGTGATAACGTCCCCACACCGTTTGACCGCCAGGAGCAATTTTTCGATCTCGACCGGTTTCAGAAAATAATCACTGAAACCGAGTGAAATTGCCGAGAGGAGACTGTCGGTTTCGCGAACTGCCGATGTTGCAATAATCTGGGTGTCCGGAGAATGCGCTTTGATGTGGCTTACCAACTCGAATCCGGTCATTCCGGGCATGTTGATATCGGTTATAACGATCTGGTAGCGTCGTTCCAGAAATTTCCGGAACCCTTCGGTGCCGTTATTTGCCGTATCCACCGATGCTCCCGCCTTGGAGAGCGCCCGTGAGATAAAGAGTGCCGAAGTTGCATCGTCTTCGACAACGAGCAGTTCAATACCCTTCAGATTTATGTTAAATACGGGTGCCGGCATGGGTTACCATCTTTCCGGCAGCGGAGGATGATCCGCTGCTCCCTGATATAGATTGTTCATTTTTCATCAGGCGGCGTCTGCCCCGGCGTTCAAACCTGAAACCCGCCTCAGTTCGCTCATTAAATCTTCGAGCCCCAATGGTTTCGATACATAGCCGTCAAATCCTTCTTGAAGAAATCGTTCCTGCTCTCCAAGCAAAGCGCAGGCTGTCAGGGCAATTACCGGCTGGTGAAATGAACTTTCCGGCTCCATTTTCCGGATTTCGCCGAGAGCCTCTAGTCCGTTCATCACCGGCATTTCGATATCCATCAGGACCATGTCGAATCTTTCGCGTTTCAGTGCGGCAAGGCATTCGCTGCCGTTTACCGCTGACACGACGGTGTGCCCCAGTTTTTTGAGCAGAGTTGTCCCAAATGCGATATTGACCGGGTTATCCTCAACAAGCAGGATCCTCATCGGGGGTGGGGGCAATTGCGTAATTTCTTTGTGAGCATCCTCCCTGGCCTCGGTATTCTTGATGGTGCTGAACGGGAGCGTTACGTTGAAGCAACTGCCGACGCCCGGTGTGCTTTCCGCTGCAATACTTCCTCCCATCAATTCCGCCAGACGCAGGCTGATGGCAAGTCCGAGACCGGTTCCGCCAAATCGGCGCGTGGTAGAACCATCTTCCTGGACAAACGGCTTGAATATTTTTTCAAGTGCCTCATCCGCAATACCGATGCCGGTGTCGCAGATAGCGAATTGTATGAGTACGCCGCACTGATACCGCTCGATCAGCTGCGCCGAAATGCTTATGGAGCCTTGTTGCGTAAACTTTACTGCATTACCCAGCAGGTTCAGGAGGATCTGTCTGACCCGCAACTGGTCTCCTATCATGATCATGGGTACGTCTTCGGCTACAGTCACGCTCAGTGAAAGTCCTTTTTCAATAATGACCGGTTTCTGCGTGAGAACAACATTGTCAATGCAGTGATGCAGGCTGAATTCGGATAATTCGATTATTATCTTCCCGGCCTCAATCTTGGAAAGATCAAGAATATCGTTAATCAGTGATAACAGATTTTTTCCGGAAAGCTTGAGAGCGTCGACATACTCCTGCTGCTCTTCGTCCAGCTCGGTCATTGCCAGGAGTTGGGCCATGCCGATGACACCGTTCATGGGGGTACGGATCTCGTGGCTCATGTTGGCAAGAAATTCGCTTTTGGCGCGGCTTGCGGATTCGGCCTGCTCTTTGGCTTGCCGGAGCGCAATAAGTTGCTCGGTACGTTCCGCAATGAGCTGTTCCAGCTTTCCCCGGTTGATGTCCAAATAGGCGTTTGCGGCCCGCAAGTCGCTACTCAGATCGTCCTTTTCCTGGGATAATTGCAGGGAAGCGTCAATCCATATGCTGGTTGCACGGGAGGCATAGAGCATTGCTGCGGCATACAGAAAACCAAGCATCCCTGCCATTTTACACACCGGCAGCTCACCCAGTACGAGTCTCACGGATGCGGGGATCAGTGTCGGTATGAGGTACACCACGTACATTGGCCAGACGGGCGAGAGAAAAATGATAGCGCCGCCAGCCATGGCGCTTAGCACAAGTGCCAGGATTAATTGATTGATCAAGGATGCTGGGAAAAGAAAAAAGCTGACAATGCCCCAGAGTAATCCTTGGAAAAGTGCCCCGCAGAGCAAATTTCTCCTCCAATTGGTATGGTTCGTTCTGTCCGCGACATGCTTATTGTAGTTGAAAAAATCTGCATACCGGGCAATGGTGACTAACAAGACGGCACACCACCACGCTTGGAAACTCCACCGGGAATCGGGTGCGGATAGAAACAGCGCAATTCCGGTGGCCACGGATAAATTGACCACCAATCCGGACGGAAGGTGGTTGTAGACAAGCTCGACCTTCCTGTCTGATAGTGGCTGCTGATCCGGAAAGATGCGTGCACTGCGGGTCATGGTAGTATCCTGACTGATTCCGGAGCGTTAGTATATGCAAAAATAGTAATTTTGTCACATCGCAAGCTGGTATAATAGCCGAGCTTTGCATGGTTTGTAAATTCAGACAACAATAGTGGGTAATTGGCGGATGTCAACCGGTAAATTGGCATTCTGCTTTCCGGCATATTTCAAATGATGTGTGAAGTTGTACCTTTTACTCTCAATATGTACTAATATGGAACAAGTATGATGATATTGTCTTTGTAACATGCTGATTATCCAATAATATGATGTTGGCATTTAATGTGCAAAATACTCTCCTGTGCGCTCTGCCTGTACCACAAAAGAACATTTCCATATGTAATGGGTCAGCTAACGGAAAGCGTATATTCGGCACGTTCCGGTCAGCAGAAGCAACATCCACATGCGTAGCGAAGGGATTATAGTGGCACTATCTGATAAAGACTTTGAGCAACTCCGCGATTTTATTTATAATGTTTGCGGAATGTATTTCCACACCACCAAAAAGTATTTTTTGGAAAGCCGTGTCACCCGCCGCATGGAATCTGCCGGCACAAAATCCTGTCAGGACTATTACCTGCTGCTCAGGTCACCGCGTGGTTCGGAAGAACTAAGGTTTTTGATGGATGAAATTACTACCAACGAAACCTATTTTTTTCGCAACGTTCCCCAGTTGGTAGCTCTTGAGAACATGCTGCTGCCCGAGCTGGTCGAAGTCAAGAATAAAATGGGGTTCCGAAAGCTGCGGATATGGAGTGCGGCGTCATCTTCCGGGGAGGAAGCCTATACCATGGCCATGGTTCTCCTCGAAAAACGCTCTACCCTGCTCAAAGACTGGATCATCGAAATTGTCGGTACCGATATCAATGAAACCGTCATCGCCCAGGCAAAGGAAGGAGTTTACAACGCCTATTCCGTCCGGAATATCCCGGATGTCTACAAGCGTAAATATATTCGCGAGGATAACGGCAAGTTCATCCTGTCTCCCGAGGTTAAAAAGTTTGTTACCTTCAACAAGCTCAACCTGTACGAAGATTCCAAGATGATCTTTATGAAAAGTTTTGATTTCATCTTTTGTGCCAACGTTTTGATCTATTTCGATATTGCATCGAAATCGAAAGTTGTCCAGCACTTTTATAACAACCTGCAGCCCTACGGTTACTTCTTTGTTGGACAGTCGGAATCCCTGCACGGCGTCAACGACAAATTCAAGACGGTTCACTTTCCCGGTGGTTTTGGCTACAAAAAATAGCCCGAGAGGTTTTATTATATGGATAAGATGACAATGTTGGAGCGGGCCGAAATATTGGTGGGAGCCGTAGACGATCTTCCTACCATCCCGATTGTTGCGACTAAGGTGCTGCAGCTGCTTGATGATCCGGATGTCAGCGTTGAAGAGATCGCCGACCTGATGTTGTCGGATCAGGTTATGACTGCGCGGGTCATGAAACTGATCAATTCTCCCGTCTATAAACCGGCGCAGGAAATCACCTCGTTAAAGCGCGCTCTTGTGTACCTCGGATTGCGCCATGTTCGTGAACTGGCCTTGACAACATCGGTTATCAATGCGTTTGACGGGACATCGGGGGCATTGGAGCTGAATTCATTCTGGGAACATTCCTTCGGCGTCGGCATGGTATCGAAAATCATCGCCAAGATGGTTGGCTACGGGGATCTGGAAAAAGCCTATATCTCCGGAATCATCCATGATCTGGGAGAAGTGTTCTTAAGCAACTTCCTGCGCGACCCTTTTATGGGGGTACTGGAACATATCAAAACGCATCCGGTGAAACTTATCGATGCCGAGGCGGAACTGCTTGGCACCACCCATTGCGAGATAGGCCTCTGTATGGCCCGCAAATGGAATTTCCCCGAGCCCTACTGCGATGTAATAGCGCATCATCATACCCCGGGCAAAGCCACGGAAGATCCGATTCTCTGTGCCATTGTCAATCTGTCCGACCTGTTCTGTAC
>CAIYZD010000601.1 GCA_903930585.1 uncultured Geobacteraceae bacterium
GGCATTAGCCAAAAGTTCTTTTGCCTTGTCGAGCAAATGAAGACCACTTGCTGTGCGTGCCATAACCACACCCCCTTGGGAAAGTGAGTGTATTATAGCATGTTTGATTTAGAAATGGAATTATCCAGTCTGTTGGCGCCGGTGCCGTTCCAGAGTCCCAGGGTGTAGCCGATTAACGGAGTTGTTACACCGGATGCCGGATCATAACGGTTGATAATGCCGCCGTCATGCTTGATGCCGATATCGCGGCCGATACCATAGTTGGCAACATACTGGGCGGTGCGAATGGTCGGACGCTGGTCTTCCAGTGAGAGGTTTTCCTGTCCGAACGGCAGCAACGTCTGACCAAGTGTCACGCTGCCGATCCATGCAGGCTCAAGAGTTTTTTTTGCCGTATGCAAATCTACCGAAATGTAGGCATCCGCCAGAGCCGGTGTTTGAAGCTGGGTGTTGCTGCTGTTGGCAGTACCTGAGTTTGTTGCTCCAACATCCTTGCCCTGTCCGGCCCAGATCAGGCTGGTCTTGTAGCGAACGTCAAAGTCATCGACCGGGTCTTCACGAAGGTTGCCGCCCAGTCCAAGGGTAACATACTGAATGGCGAAACCGTCTTTAGCTGTGCCGTTGCCGCTGGCGCCGAAGTTACTGCTGGTATAACCGCCGGCAATCGCTCCGGTTACGTTGACAGTCCAGCCGGAATTCCATTTTTTCTTATCTGCTTCATCGATCAAGTCTTTGAGGGCATCCAGATCCTGTCTGGTTGCATATTCCGGTTTTGAAACGGCATCATTTCCGGAGTCAACCGCTATGGCCGGAGCAACCTCCTTGTCCGTATACGCGGACGTATCCTGTACCGTGCCGGAATTTTCCGCCGTTGCGACTTCTTCATCCGCCCAGGCCAGATGGGTTCCTCCGAGCGATGCGACTGCAAGTATAATTGCAACAGTTTTTCGTATTTTCATTACTACCTCCCGTTGTACTGCTGTTTTTGTTGTGTAGCTGTACATCTCATCTGCTGACAATCCGGTTGCCGGTTCCTCCTTTCTTTTGGGATAGTGTTCCCGGCTCCCGATAAAAAAAGGAGGCCAAGGATGTTGATTCCTTGACCTCCAGACTTTCTGGTCAGTCATTTGTGCGGTTTTTCCATGGCAGCATGTATGGAAGGCAGCTTTTTCTGCCGGCACAAAAAGTGATGTACAACGTACGGAATTGTACAACCAACGGTGTGAGCACCCGGTTACGGGCATAAAAAAAGAGGTCGAGGTAGTTTCCTCGACCTCCAGTTTACTGGTCAGTCAGTTCTTATGTCTATAATTTTTGTATATATTGTAGCCTAGTTGTAGCCTATCTGTCAAGAAAAAAATCTATAATCATAATGCCGAACAACCCGCGCCAATAAGGCCGACCGCATCAGCCCGGCATTGCTGGCAGCCACGGAATTGCGCAATGACCTGCTCATTTGCTGCGCGGACGGATTCGAGATATTCGCTCGTGGGGGGAATAATGTGCGACAACTCCGCCTGGGGGATTATCGGCATGATATTCATGACAAATGCCCCGGCCTGGCTGACCTTTTCGGCAATAAGCGGAATCTGCTGCTCATTTATTCCGGGTACAAGAACCGTATTTATCTTGATCACCAGGCCCAGTTCAGCGGCTTTGCGGAGCCCTTCAAACTGGTTGTTGATCAGGATGGCGGCCCCTTCTTCGCCTTGATACGGATTTCCACTGTAGATCACATGCCGGTAAATCCGGGCGCCGACAGCGGGATCAACCGCATTGATCGTCACCGTAAGGCTGTGCAGATTGACGTCGGCCAGCTCGTTTATCCGGTCCGGCAGGGCGAGCCCGTTGGTACTCATGCAAAAGAGCAGTTCTGGGAACTCGGACTTCACGAGGCGGAACGTTTCAAAGGTTGAATCATTTGCCAGCGGGTCGCCAGGGCCGGCAATGCCGACAACCTTGATGATCTTGCCCAGTTGTTCATCGGCCATCACTTCGCGAACTTTATCAAGTGCCTGGACCGGGGTGAGCAGACGGCTCGTGACGCCGGGGCGTGACTCGTTGGCGCAGTCATGCTTGCGTTCGCAGTAGCCGCACTTGATATTGCATTGTGGCGCCACCGCCAGGTGGATACGCCCGTTTTTGTGGCGGTTACCGCCAAAGCAGGGGTGACCGTGAACAACGCGATCTTTTGTACAGGTTGGATTCATGTCCATTATATGCCGCTTCCGTCAATATGTCCCTGCCTGTTCAGGCGGATTTTTTCACTCTTGTCAACCTGGATAACACGGCTATCCTGAACAATGAGAGTGACCGTTCCAAACTTGATGGATGTGAGAGCTTCCCGTATTACCTTTTCAAGTTCGCGATTCCATGGGTCAGGATTTGGAGCAGCCATATTAGATCCCCTCAAACAAGGCGGTTGAAAGATACCGCTCTGCCCCGTCGGGCAGGACAAATACAATAGTTTTGCCGGCGAATTCATCCAGATTGGCCAGGCGGATTGCGGCGGCTGCAGCTGCGCCGCCGGAAATACCAACCAGTATCCCTTCTTCCTTCGCTAAGCGTTTGGCGAATTCAATCGCTTCTTCACTGGAAACCTGCTCAACGCGGTCGATTACCGAAAGATCAAGGGTATCGGGAATAAAACCGGCGCCGATACCTTGAATCTTGTGTGGAGCCGGTTTGATTTCCTGGCCGGCCCGTTTCTGGGTAATGACCGGGCTTTCCTGCGGCTCAACGGCAACGGAAATAATCTTCTTTCCCTTGGTGTTTTTGATATAGCGTGAAACGCCGGTGATGGTTCCGCCGGTGCCGACGCCCGATACAAAAACGTCAATGTTGCCGTCAGTATCATCCCAGATTTCCGGTCCGGTTGTTTTTTCATGAATCTCGGGGTTTGCCGGGTTTTTAAATTGCTGAGGCAGAAAATATTTATCCGGTTCTGCTGCGGCAATCTGTTCCGCGCGGTTGATGGCGCCTTTCATTCCTTCCGCACCGGGTGTCAGAATCAGGTGGGCGCCGAGTGCTGCCAGGACACGCCGACGTTCAATACTCATGGTTTCCGGCATGGTCAGTGTCAGTTTATAGCCACGGGCCGCCGCAACATACGCTAAAGCAATTCCGGTGTTGCCTGATGTCGGTTCGATGATTTCAACGCCCGGCTTGAGTACTCCACGTTTTTCGGCGTCAACAATCAGGTTGGTTCCAATGCGGTCCTTGACCGAATAGGCCGGATTACGCCCTTCTACCTTGGCCAGGACAGTTGCTTTTGCTCCTGCAGTGACGTGATTCAATTTGATCAGCGGGGTGTTGCCGATGGACTGCGAGTTGTCAGAATAAATCTTGCTCATAATTACATCCTCCTTTTGTGTGGTGTTGCTCAACTCCTAAATGCTGTAATCGATTATTTGCGATTTACGGAAGCTTTCCGTTTCTGCTTTATGAATCATATCTGCAAGCGTTGTTGCTTCAAGAACCGACGTTATGGCATCTTTTACATCGCTCATGATCAGATGGATACCGCAACAGGAAGGGTCGTTCCCTTCTTCACAGCTGTTAAGGCCGTTCTCATTCAGGCAGTGGACCAGCGAAAATCCTCCTTCAAGGATTTTGATGACACTGGCAATAGTAATTTCAGAAGGTTCATGAGCCAGGCGATATCCCCCCCCCTTACCCGTGCGGCTGAGCAATAAGCCACCTTTTCGGAGCGACAGCAATATGAACTCAAGAAATTTCTTGGGTATTTTTTCCGTATGTGCCAAGTCTGCAATGAGAACCGGACGATTGTCCGGTTGCTGGGCCAGAAAACTTAGTGCCATGAGAGCATATTTGGTTTTTTTTGAAATCATGACATTAGTGTCCCTGTCAATATAAAAGAGGTCAAGAGAAGTATCTCTTGACCTCCGGTTGTCCAGTCAGTCAGTTTATTCTAAAGTATATATAATTTGTAGATAAAATAGTAATACAAACCTGAAGTTGATGTCAAGCACTTTTTTTAAAATAAAAAAAGGGTATGAACTATCCTTTTTTAGATCATATACAAAAATGATAGTTATTATATGAATTGTTCTTGACAAGACATATTCGCTTTTGGTATGGTCTCGAAAAACGAGGCTGACCAGAAAAACTGGAGGCCAGGTACGGAACGGGGTAATTGCGCCGCGTCCATACCTGGCCTCTTTTTTTGTGCCCGAAAACGTATTCGAACAGACAGGACAATAATCGCGTCACGAGCTGACCAGACAGAATGGAGGCTATTAATTCGGACGAAAGAAGGAGGAGTTGCCTGAGTAGTTACTGTAAACAGCGGGGGTGAGCAGGCACCCCGACAGCATCGTAGTTCGCAACATGGTTACTATCCATACAAACACAAAAAGGAGTCTAACATGAAATTTCGCACCCTGATCACAATCCTGGCACTTTCGGCAACGACAACCGGAGCGGCTCTCCTCTCCGGATGCAACAGTTCGTCGGCAACCGCCGCTTCCGCCCCGTCAACAACGGCTACATTGAGTGACTACTTTAAATCGACCGACTGGGTGGCTACGCACTCCAGCGACGCCAACTTTGTTATTGTCGATACCCGTTCGGCAGCCAACTACAATGCCGGTCATATTCCCAATGCTATCAGTATCCCGAGGGATCAGTTTTATTTCCCACGGAAGGTAATTGATGCAACAACAGGCAAATACAAGCTTCAGGCAGATAATGTTACGCCGGTTCAGATCGCCTATGATATTCCGACTCCGGCAGAATTAATCGACATCCTTACCAGAAACGGTATTACTCCCGATTCAACGGTCGTCTCCTACGACAACGATACCTCTTCCTATGGTGGCCGGTTTACCTGGGTGCTGAAAACATTCGGTCATACCAATGCGTATACCATCGATGGCGGCATTGACAAATGGAAGGATGTGGATGGCCGGGTACTCAGCACGACCGCTGTAACGCCGACGGCAAGCACGAAACCGTACAAAATTGCCAGCTACAATAACCATCGCATCACCAAGGCTGACCTTGCCGCAGTTATCGATACCGCTAACGGCAATGTCACCAAGGCTGGTTACGTGATTTCCGACGTCAGAACGCCGAGTGAATATACCGGGTTTGTAACAACGGTTACATCGGGCACCCAATCCGGCGGCGTATGGTCACAAAGCACGACGCCTCGTGTAGGAAGCGCAAACGTGGGCGCCCGTCCGGGGCATATTCCGTATGACAAGTTCAGTGATTATGAATCAGACGCCTTTACGGACTACATCAACCCCACAACCTTACTCCCCGTTGCCAGTACGCTGCAAGCAGGCAGAAACGTAAAAGTGCTTAAGAGCGCAGCGGACCTTCAGGCACATTTCAACGCTCTTGGCATCACCAAAGACAAAATCGTATACAACTTCTGCGAAGGCGGTTTCCGCTCCGGCGTTTATACGCTGATCCAGCTCGGTCTCGGCTATACCAGCGTCTATAACTACGATGGTTCATGGAACGAGTGGTCAATACAGGATGCCACACTGTATCCGGTTGTAACCGGCGACGGTCGTACCAGCGGACAATAGCCGGATCCGGTTGACTATCACGTAACAGACAATAACTGCTGCGGGAGGTACCGGGACGATATTCCACTCTCCCGCGGCAGTATAGTCGGAAGTCCCCTGTATCAGCTTGTAACAACGCAACGATCTTTGAAAACTTAGTCGCTCGTGCCACTTCATTATGACTGTTATATCGTAATTAACGATCATATCCATAGGTTGTATCGAATATACCAATTTGACTTTTCAGCCTGTTTTCATTTAGTAGTAACATTACTAATATACCAGATGAAAAGGAGAATTACAGAATGGGATGGCATGAGTTAAAAAAGGTTGCAACCGTAATACTGGTCGCAACGGTCATGGCGGGATGCGGCAGCAGCGCGTCAGAAAAAAAACAGGCTCCGGCAGCAAAATCGTACAGTGATCCAACCATGATTACTGACGCGGCAACCCTGAAAGCATCACTTGGCACGGCAGGTACCGTTGTTATCGATGCCAGGTCAGCGTCGGAATATAACGCCGGTCACATACCCGGTGCTATAAATTGCATCTGGCAGTCGTTTGCCACCGTGACAACGGGAAACCCGGGTGATGCGAACTGGGGAGTATTGAAGAGTCCTGCCGAAATCGGAACCGCCCTTGGCAACCTTGGAATTAATGCCTCCTCTCAGGTTATTGTATATGCGGACGCACCAAATGGGTGGGGCGAGGATGGGCGTATTGTCTGGATGCTTCGGATGGCTGGCGTGGCTCATTCGAAAATGCTGAACGGTGGCCGTCAGGGATGGCAGAAGGCCGGTTATGGACTTACCACGACGGCATCTGCTGCGCCGGTTCCGGTTACGTTTTCCGTCACTTCGCTCGACAACGTGTATACCGTCGACCGGACCTGGATTCTGGCCAATATGTCCCGATCGGACGTGAAGATTATTGACGCCCGTGATCCGGAAGAGTATGCCGGAGCCATTAAGTACGGGGAAGTCCGGGGCGGACATGTGAAAGGGGCTATCTCTCTTCCTTTCAACACGTCGCTTTATACCAATGATCCGGCAAATCCGGGAATTATCAAGAGTCAGGATGCGTTGGAGACGCTCTTCACCGCAGCGGGAATCAGCAAAACCGATACCATTGTCTGCTATTGCACCAAGGGGATCCGTTCCGGTCTGATGACCATGATTCTGCGCATGGCCGGGTACAATAAGGCGGTAAACTATGACGCTTCTTTTTACGATTGGGCGGGAGATGCAACGGCTCCCGTTACCGCCTATAGCGATCCCGGTATTGTTACATATGCAGGAGTCCTGAACGGCACACTGTCATCCACCGTTGTGCTGGATGCCCGTTCCGCCGCTGATTATGCCGCAGGCCACATTCCTGGCGCAATCAACGTCATGTGGCAGACCTTTGCAACCGTCTCAACGGGAAGTCCCGGCGACCCTGGCTGGGGTGTGCTGAAAACGGCGGCGGAAATCGCTTCCCTGCTTGGAGGGCTGGGGATCGACAGCAGCAAGAATGTGGCGGTGTATGCGGGCGCTCCGGTCGGTTGGGGTGAAGATGGCCGCATTCTCTGGATGTTGAGGATGGCCGGAATAAACAAAGCGCGGATTTTGAACGGAGGGTATCAGGCATGGGTCAACGGTGGATACGCTGTTGACGCCAACAGCGTCACACCGGTGTCAACGGCCTTTTCACTGGCTGCGCTTGATGCCACCTATACGGTTGATAAAGCATGGATTATAGCGAATAAATCGAACAGCAACGTGAAGATTCTCGACGTCCGCGCCGCAGACGAGTACGCTGGTGCGGTAAAATACGGTGAAAAACGGGGCGGTCATATTCCGGGTGCTATTTCGCTGCCATTTGATCAGGCACTTTTTGTCAACAACGGCACTACCCCGGGCTTTTTCAAAACAGCCGAACAGCTTGAAGCAACCTTCAGCGCCATTGGCCTGAAAAAGAGCGACACCATCGTCAGCTACTGCACCAAAGGAATCCGCTCGGCAGAAATGACCATGGCTCTTCGCATGGCCGGCTATTCAAAAGCGATCAATTACGACGCGTCATATTATGAATGGGCCGGTGATGCAACTCTTCCGGTTCAGTAGTTATATCAACTAATATTTGTCTTGCTTGAGAGGGGGCGTCAGTGGTTGACGCCCTCTTTACTTCACTTTGAGAGGATTTATTATGAAACAACTTGTTCAATCGTCCCTTATTGCCGCACTTTTACTCGTGACATCAACCAGTTCTGTTTTTGCCGGAGCCTGGACCGCCAAGCAGGGCGCGTTTTATGAAAAGCTGGCCTACAACTACTATTATTCGCACGAAACCTTCAACACTTCCGGAAATCGTACCGGAACGCCCAACAACGGCAAATTCACCGATAACAACATCAGCAACTATTTCGAGTATGGAGTTTTTGACAACCTCACCCTTATCAACTCGCTGGCTTACAAATGGCTGGTGAACGACGATAATTCCCTGCACTCAAAAGGGTACGGTCTGGGTGACGTGGATCTGGGGGTTCGTTACAAACTGCTGGACAGCGACAGGATTGGTATCGTTTCCACACAACTGCTGGTAAAGATCCCTGGACCATACGGTTCTTCGGACCCGCTGCCGCTTGGCAACGCCCAGTATGACACGGAACTGCGCCTGCTGTATGGCCGTTCACTCTACCCGCTGATTCCGGGGTATGGTAACGTGGAGCTCGGTTATCGCTGGAGGGCACAGGACCCATCCGATGAGATTCGCTATCTGATTGAATTCGGTGTGGATATTACCAAAAAGGTTTACACACGTGCCAAACTTGACGGTATCATCAGTGTTGATAACGGCAAAAAACTGGATGTCAGCGGCAATCCGACCACCACCAACAACTTTGACCTGGGTAAACTTGATCTGACGGTCGGTTACAAAGTAGCGCCTAACTGGGGAGTGGAAGCATCATATGTTCCTGCTCTCTACGGGCAGAACACCGCCGCCGGATCTACGTATTCCCTGGCGCTGTATTTCAAGACACCATAATTGCAGATTTCAGGACATTACCCTTATGAACAGTACTATTGAAAACAAGTTTCGTCCCGCTCTTCAAGCCCAACTTACGGCTATTCATACCGGCTGTACCAATTGCGGCGAATGCGTGCGGGGGTGCGCCTTTTTAAAAAAATATGGCACACCAAAGGCCGTTGCCGGAAGTTTTGACGATAATAATCCCGCTTCCCTGGCGCGTGCCTTCGAATGCAGCCTCTGTGGGCTTTGCTCATTAACCTGCCCGGAGCGGCTTGATCTGGACGGACTGTTCCTGGAGATGCGCCGTGAGGCGGTAGACCGCGGTTTTGGGGATTACAAGGAGCATGCGCCGCTTGTTACCTACGAACGGTTGGGCACATCCCGTCGCTTCAGCCTGTATCAGCTGCCGCAGGGTTGTACGACGATTTTCTTCCCCGGCTGTTCTTTGTCCGGTACCCGGCCGGATGGCGTCAACAAGGTATTTGCCGCGCTGAACAAGGTAGATCCGAACGTCGGCATCGTTTTTGACTGTTGTCTGAAGCCGTCTCACAGTCTGGGGCGGGAACAGTATGTGAACGCCATGTTCGCCGAAATGAACGATTGGCTCGTGAAGCAGGGGGTAACTGACGTTCTGGTGGCCTGCCCGAACTGCCAGGTGATGTTCGATACGTTTGGCCACGGGTTAACGGTGCGGACCGTGTGGGAAGCGCTGGCCGAGTCCGGGTTGCAGCCGGAAAAGATTACCGGTACGGTGACAGTCCATGACCCGTGTGTGATCCGTAACTCACTGCCGGTACATGCGGCTGTTCGCGGACTGCTGGTTCGTCAGGGGGTAACCGTTGAAGAGATGCCCCATTCCGGGAGAAGCACCGTCTGTTGCGGCAAAGGGGGAGCGGTTGACATGCTTAATCCGGAACTCGCCGCTTCCTGGGGTGAATTGCGCAGGAAAGAGGCGGACGGCAGGAGAATCATCACCTACTGCGCCGGGTGTGTTCAGGCGTTAGGAGGGCATACGCCGACCAATCATCTGGTCGATCTGCTGTTCTCACCCGAGCAGACGCTGGCCGGAAAGAAAAAGGGGGCAGGCGCTCCCCTTACCTATCTGAACCGGCTGCTGCTAAAAAGAGCGTATAAACGCAAGAAAGGATATGCCGTGTCACGAGAACGAACATTTATTCCGGAACAGGGTGCGCAGAAGAAGCGCTCCTGGGTACCGCTGGTTTTTTTAGCACTTCTGGTAGCAGCCGTTGCCGGGGTACATCTGTCGGGAGCGGCGCAGTATCTTCAGCAGGAGAAGTTGCAGGAGCTGATCGGATCGTATGGCGTACTTGCGCCGGCTATCTATATTCTGATCTACTCCCTTGCGCCGGTCCTGTTTTTGCCCGGTCTGCCGATCACCATTGTGGGGGGAATCGTTTTTGGACCGTTGTGGGGGGTGGTGTATACCATCACCGGTGCAACGATCGGTGCATCCCTGGCCTTTCTGGTAGCACGGTACGGCGCCCGCGACTGGGTGGCGTCAAAGCTGACCGGCCCGAAATGGGAGAAACTGGATAGCGAGGTGGCTCAGCACGGCTGGAAAGTGGTGGCCTTTACCCGTCTGATTCCGGCTTTCCCGTTCAATCTGCTCAATTATGCGTTCGGCCTGACCAGGATATCGTTTATCCAGTATGCGGTTACTTCATTTCTCTGCATGCTGCCGGCCTGCGTGGCATTCATCGTGTTTTCCAGCTCATTGCTGGGTCTGATCACCGGCAAAGTGTCGCCGACCGCTCTGCTTGGCATTGCTCTGGTGCTGCTGGTGTCGCTGATTCCGGTGATATACCGGCGTTTCAAGGGACGGCAACCGATTGAGACAGCGACTAAGTGAGTATTTCCACTCCCGACATAGCCCTGATCATTCCTGCAAGAAACGAAGAACTCTCCCTGCCGGGAGTGCTCAGTAAGGTGCCGTGCCAGATTTCACGGGTCGTGGTGGTTGACAACGGATCTACCGATGGGACGGCCCGGGTTGCTGCCGTGTATGGCGCAACGGTGGTTTCCGAACCGGTGGCCGGTTACGGCAGAGCATGCCTGGCCGGGTTGGCGGCATTGCGGAATAATCCACCGGATATTGTCGCTTTTGTCGATGCTGACGGGAGTGATGAGTTGGCATGTCTGCCGGTACTGATCGCCCCGGTAGTTGCCGGAGAGCAGGATTTTGTGCTGGGAGAGAGGATTCCTTCTTCAAGAAAAGCACTCAGTTTTCAGCAACGCTTTGGGCATCTGCTGGCAACCGGGTTGATCAGGCTGTTCTGGAAACATCGCTACCGTGACCTGGGCCCGATGAGGGTTGTCAGATGGGATGCTTTGGAGCGCCTGGCTATGACTGACCAGGACTTTGGCTGGACCGTGGAAATGCAGGTACGGGCGATCAGGCAGCGCCTGAAAATTCAGGAAATACCGGTTCCGTATTATCTCCGGAGTGCGGGTAAATCCAAAATAAGCCGGACAGTATCCGGAACGTTCAAGGCTGGAAGCACAATTCTGTGGGTTATTGGCCGGGAACTGGCGTACGAGTTGCGCCGGAACAAACATAAAACAGCAGCGTCCGACAGCGATATCGCCGCCGGAGCAGTGTCATACCAGGAGAAATAATCATGCAACAAACATTGAAACAATTAATACAGGGGAGAACGGGTGTATCGCGGTTGTTTGCCGCACTGCTTGTGAGTGTGTTACTCTCTTCCGTCAGTATGGCGGCAGACCTTGGCTTGATCGATGCTGCCTCGTTGAAGGGTAACACGGCAAAATACGTCATTCTTGACGGTCGCTCCAGGGCAGACTGGGAAGCGGGGCATATTCCGGGAGCTATTCAGTTTTTCTGGGACAGCTATACCCGCACCGATGCCAACGGGGTGAAGTACAGTTCCTTTCCCCCCCAGGAACTGGCCATAGCATTGGCGGCGCTGGGGATTGATGAAAAGACGCCGCTGGTGGTGTACGGTGACGCCGATAAAAGCTGGGGAAGCGAGGGATATGACGTCTGGCTGTTCTCCTGGCTCGGCCACAAAGGGCCGATTCGCTTGCTGAACGGCGGCATTCAGGCCTGGCGCAACCAGAATCTGCCACTGAACAAGGGGGCGGAAAAACCTGCCGCTAAAAAAGCGCGCTATCAGGTTGATCTCAAATCCAATTTCATTGTCTCAACGGAAGACGTGCAACGTTCGAACGGGGCATACACACTCGTTGACGTTCGCTCGACCTTCGAGTGGATCAAGGGGAAAATTCCCGGCGCCATCCATATTCCGTGGGAAGATTTCTACACCGGCAAAGACCGCCACCCACTTTCTGCGACAGAACTGAAAAAACTGTTTGCCAAACATGGCGTGGATACCGGCAAACCGGTGGTCTACTATTGCCTCGGTGGAGTCCGTTCGGCCTACGCCTGGACCGTCCATCAGCTGGCAGGGTTGCCTGATGCGCGTAACTATAAAGGGAGCTGGGCTGCGTGGGAAAAACGGGCAGGGCAGTGAGGCGATTTTGAGTTGAGGGATGAGGGATGAGGGATGAGGGATGAGGGTTTTTTTGGAATTATCCTGCATGAAAAACAGTACATTGCTGCATATTCTGCTGTCTTCAGCCATGGTGCTTATCACGCTTTCCGTGGTCTGTCATGCGGCAACCGGCAAAAAGAAACTGCTGCTGTTCGCGAAGGATCCTGTCTCCTGGGCAATTGTCAAGAACGGCGGCAGCGGAAAACTGGTATTTTCTGAAGCGTCCGGAGCTTTCACTCTGACGGCGGGCGGGCTGTATCCACGCTCGTCCTATGCTCTGGTCAGGTACGCGGATGTCCCCCCTCACGGAGAAATCCTGGTCAGGGGAACGAGTGATGCGCGAGGCAGGCTGGAACTGAATGGCGTCTGGCGCAACTGGACCCGGAAATTCTGGCTGGTGGCGGGCGAAGACGTGGCGGGAAATGCAGGGGAGGCCGGCTCGTTGCGTGTGTGGCGGCCGGACAGATATCTCTTTGAGGAAAAACCGCTCGGTATTCCCTGTAATTGCCCCGAGCCGGAGGAACCATAGTGATGACCGGATTGTTCAGAAACAGGGTAGCAGAAGTGGATGGCCGCTTTACAACATTCAATCGTCTGGAGACGCTCCAGGTAAATCTGGGGGATCTCTGCAACCTGAGCTGTGCCCACTGTCATCACCATGCGTCGCCGCGCGGCGCCCGGATCATGGGGCGTCCGGTTATGGACCGGATTGTCGCATTTTTGGTACGTTATCCGGGTCTGACACTTGATATAACCGGTGGCTGTCCGGAGATGAATCCGGATTTCCGGTACTTCATCGAGGGCACCAAGGGGCGTGCCGCACGTCGTATTGTGCGGAGTAATCTGGCGATTGCCCTTGAACCGGGAATGGAATGGTTGCCCGGTTTTTACCGGGAACAGGGGCTGGTGGTGATGGCGTCGCTTCCCTGCTATGAACCGGAAAATGTGGAAAAGCAGCGGGGTGACGGTGTCTTTAGCCGGAGTATCGAAGCGTTGCGTCGCCTCAATAAACAGGGGTACGGACGGAATCTGGAACTGCACCTGGTCCATAATCCGGGCAACGGCTCCGTATCCGGTTCACGCGACATGCTGGAACAATACTATCGTAAAGAGCTGCTCCGGAATTTCGGGATCAGTTTCAGCACACTGCACTGCATGAATAACACTCCTCTTGGGCGTTTTCGGGAGCAACTTGAGCGCAGGGGAACCTATCGGCGCTATGTCGAACATCTGATGGAAAAATTCAACCCCGAAGCAACCGGTCAGATCATGTGCCGGACACTGGTCAGTATTGGCTGGGACGGTGGGGTGTACAACTGTGACTTCAATCTGGCAGCGGGTTTGCCGCTGATGCGGGGGGATGGCTCACGTGTGGCTATTGACCATATTGACGAGGTGATTGTTGCCGGCAGCGCCATTTTGATGGCGGAACATTGCTTCAGTTGCACCGCCGGGCAGGGGTCCGGTTGCGGCGGTACCGTAGAATCGGGCGCCACGGCTTCCGTATCGGTGCAGTGCCATGATCAGGGTGTGGGTACATGCTCCCGGCATTGATACCGTTTTTAACGGCTCTCCATTTTGCTGCGCTTTTGAGTCTCTGTCTGTATGGAATACACCGGCTCTGGTTACTTCGCTGTCTGTACATGCCCAAGGGGAGCGATACACCACGTCCTGCCACGTTCGCCGAGCCGGAAGAGTTTCCTTTGGTTACGGTACAGCTGCCGCTCTACAACGAACGCTTTGTGGCGCAACGTCTGCTCGACGCTGCCGCCCGCCTTGACTGGCCCCGTGAACGTCTCGAAATCCAGGTGCTGGATGATTCAACCGATGATACGTGCAGTCTGGTAGACGCGCGTGTTGCCTGGTGGCAGCAGCTGGGAGTGGTCATTACCGTGGTACGGCGGTCGCATCGCAGTGGCTACAAGGCAGGTGCACTCGCTAACGGATTGGCAACGGCGCGTGGAGAGTTCATTGCCGTATTTGACGCTGACTTTATTCCGCCGCCTGATTTTCTACATGGTACCATGCCATGGCTGAGAGATGCGGAAGTCGGCATGATTCAGACCCGCTGGAGTTTTTGCAATGCCGCTCATTCATGGTTTACCGGTATTCAGTCGCTCCTGCTCGGGCCGCATTTCAGCATTGAACACCGCGTACGCTACCAGCAGGGGTGGTTCTTTAACTTTAACGGCACCGCCGGTGTCTGGCGCAGATACGCCATTGAATCGGCGGGAGGGTGGCAGGCCGATACGGTTACCGAAGATCTCGATCTGAGCTACCGTGCTCAGTTGGCCGGGTGGCGCTTTGTCTATCGTGAAGAGTGCCAGGTGCCGTCCGAGCTGCCGGTAACCCTGGCGGCACTGCGGAGTCAGCAGCAGCGCTGGGCAAAAGGGTCTATTCAGACCGCCCGCAAGATCCTTCCCCGTCTGCTCGCGGCTCGTCTCCCCCTGGCGGTGAAAATCGAGGCGGTCGCCCACCTGATGGCAAATCTCTACTGGCTGCTGGGGATGATTGTCATGCTGACCCTCTATCCCGCAGTCACCTGGCGGGTCGGCATCGGCCTGCACCAGATGTTGCGCATCGATGTACCGCTGTTTCTCGCTACCAGCGGGGCGATCATGTGCTATTTTCTACTCTATTCCATCAGGAGCGGTTCACCGAAATTCTTCCATGTTCTCCTGCTGCCGGCGTTAACCATCGGTATGGCTCCCAGCATCTCTCTGTCGGTACTGAAAGGGTTGTTTCGTTCCGGCGGTGAATTCGAACGGACACCCAAATTCGGTGTGCAGGGGCGCGAACGGATTCCGGGGCTGGCTTTTCTGTATCATCAGAAAAACCTTCCGTATATATTCATGAACGGCCTGCTGTTCCTCTACTGCCTGCTGCCGCTTCTCTTTGCCTGGCAGCGGGAAACGTGGTTTGCCGTGCCGCTGTTTCTGCTCTTCCCGTTCGGCTTCGCTCTGGTACTGGTCAAAGACGTCAGGGAATCATTATTTGCCGCGCATCCGAGTTGACAGATATGGAAATTTCCCCTCAAAGCGCTGCTGTTGCTCTCTTTGTCAGGCACCCGGTTCCCGGACGGGTTAAGACCCGTCTGGCCCGTGATCTGGGGAACGAGAACGCCTGTGGTCTCTACCAGATGATGGTGAAAGATATTCTGGCCGGCATAGCTGTGTGTAATCTGCCGCTGTACCTGTTTCATGACGGCAGCGACTCCGGTGGACTTCCGGAAGAATGGACCGCGGCGGCGTGCGGTGTGATTGCGCAGCAGGGGGATTCGCTTGGCGCTCGGATGGCAGCCTCGTTTGAGCAGCTTTTTTCAAACGGCATCGACACTGTCGCTCTGCTTGGCAGCGATATTCCCGGTCTGGATGCGGAGTTGCTGGCAACTGCGTTTCAAACGCTTGCGACAGACGACAGCGTCATCGTACCTGCGGTTGATGGCGGCTACTGCCTTATTGCCCTGCGCAGAAATACGTATGATCAGCGGGTTTTTCAGAATATCGCATGGAGCACCACCGGAGTGCTGAAGAGTACCCTGGAAAAAATGGAGCGGTATGGTCTGCGGGTTTCACTGCTCGCATCCAGACAGGATATCGACACCTGTGCCGATCTTGAAACGTACTGCCGAAATCCATCGAAAACGGCGCATGCAACCAATCAATGGCTCTCAAACGCCGGCTATACTCTCTGCTGATCAAAAAGACACTCTCCAATCGATGCATTGAAAGCGGTGCATGCAAGGTAGATTAATGCGCGTTCTCCTCACTCGTCCGCAGAAAACATTGTTGAATTACCGCGTCCCCGACCTTGGTCTTGGGTATATTGCCACCGGTTTACGTATGGCTTCGCATGATCCGGTTATCCTGGTGCCCGATGCCCGTGGGTGGAAGCCGGAGCAGGTATTGGCGAAAATCAGAACCGGCTCGGTTGATATTGTCGGCATGAAAGTTATGACTGCCGACCTTGGCGCTTGCCGCGACCTGCATCGTACGGTTATTTCGGAGTTCCCGGAGAAACCGGTCGTCATTGGCGGGCCCCACGTGTGCGGTGCAAAGGAAACTGTCTTCGACCAGTTCCCCGGCCTTGACTATGCATTTTGTGGCGAAGCGGACCGGAGTTTTC
This sequence comes from uncultured Geobacteraceae bacterium, assembly GCA_903930585.1. Lineage (GTDB taxonomy): Bacteria > Desulfobacterota > Desulfuromonadia > Geobacterales > Pseudopelobacteraceae > JACRCG01. The sequence continues at coordinate 16,214 of CAIYZD010000601.1, forward strand.
CTCAGTTTGTCTCCCTGCTGCACCATCATGCCGGTAAACCGCCGGTCGAGGCGCTCCGAAGCATTCCCGGTCTCATGTGGCGTGATAAGGGAGAAATACGGAGTAACCCGCCGGACAGTATTGAAAATCTGGATGCTCTCGGATGGCCCGCCTGGGATCTGCTTGATCCGGAATCAATGCATATACCCTTTAACCTCTTCTATTCCAAACGTCATCCGATAGTCGGGATTTCAACAGCTCGCGGGTGTACGTCGTACTGTACCTTCTGTGCCATTCACCTGATTGAGGGGCGTCGCCACCGAGCCCGCACCGCCGAACATGTTCTCGATGAAATGGAACTGCTGGTACGCACGCATGGTGTGCGGGAGATTCAGCTACTGGACAGCAACTGTGTTCAGGATAAAGCCCGTATGATTCGTATCTGTAAGGGAATAATCGAACGTAAACTGAATATTGCCTGGAGTTGCCCGAATGGCATCAAGGCCGGGAGTGTCGATGCAGAACTCGCTGAATGGATGGGGAAGAGCGGGTGTCACTTCGTGTTTTTAGGTGTCGAATCCGGAAGTCCCCGGATTCAAAAGCTGATTCGCAAAGGGCTTAACCTGGCGCAGCTGCCCGAGAAGATTGCAATTCTGAAACGTAACGGTATTAATGTCGGCGGATTCTTCATGATCGGCTTTCCGGGAGAAACCCGGGAGGATATTGCTCGGACAGAGCACCTGGCCCTGTCGCTGGACATCGATGTGGCGGCATTCTCCGTGCTGGTCCCCTTGCCCGGTTCGAATATCTTTGCCGGATTGCAGCCCGATGTTGCGGGCCGGTTTACGGACTGCGTTTTCCAGAATGCCGTGAACCACCTTGCAGAAGTTCCGCCACAGGAACTGCACGCCATTGCCGCCAGGACCTTTATGCGCCTGAGTCTCAAGCCGTCCCGCGCCCTGTTTTTCCTGAAAAATCTGAACTCCCTGTACAAATGGGCACATCTTGGCGCTTCGTGTGGCCGGCATCTGCGCAATTTGTTCAGGGCACACAAAAATCCGACGTGAAACTCCTCTTCCTTTCCTTTGACTATCTCACTCAACCGCTGGGGATTGCAACTCTTGCAGCGGAACTCCAGTTGGCCGGACATCAGGCGGAAGTGGCTGCTCTTGACGATCATGCACGTCAGGAAAAGCTGTTGCGCGACTTCGAACCGGCTATTCTCTGCCTCTCGCTGATCACCGGCCAACATCCCCTGTTTCTCGAACGGGCACGTCAGATCAAGGCTGTGCATCCGCATCTGCTGGTGCTGGCCGGAGGGCCGCATCCGACCTTTTATCCGGAATGTATTGACGACCCCTGTATCGATGCCATCTGCCGCGGGGAAGGGGACATTGCCTTACCCACGTTGGTTGATGTGGTGGAACGGAGCGGCAGTCTGCCACCGGCCCTTGCCAACTGGTGGATCAAACAGCCGGATGGAACGGTTTCACGCAGTGAGGTGGCTCCGCTGGTTGCGGAACTTGACCGGCTCCCCTTTCCGGATCGCAGCATTTTTGATCGGGCGCGGACAGGCGAGCGACCGGTTACGGTGTTTGTCATGACATCGCGCGGGTGTCCCTTTGATTGCAGTTACTGTTTTAACCATGCGTATCGGGAACTGTACCAGGGGGAGGGAAGGGTGTGCCGCAGACGGAGTGTTGAGCATGTGGTCGCAGAAATTTCCCGCTTACGAACAGAGTACCCGTTGCAGATGGTGGTGTTTCAGGATGATACGTTCAACCTTGACAAACAGTGGCTCCAGTCGTTTTCCGAAATGTACGCAAAGGAAGTCCGCCTGCCGTTTCACTGCCATCTGCGGGCCGATCTGCTGGACGAACCTGCTGTGCATCTGCTGCGTAAGGCCGGGTGCATCTCGGTCAAGCTCGGTCTTGAGGCGGGCCGTGAACAGGTTCGGAATGGCATTTTGAAACGGGGCATGACCCTGGAGCAATTCGAAACGGCGTGTGCCTTACTGCACCGGAACGGAATCCGTTTCGCCACGGAAAATATTCTCGGCGTGCCCGGTACATCGCTCGACGACGATCTCTGTACCTATGAGGTCAATCGGCGTGTCAGGCCGCAGCATACCTTTGCTTCCCTTATGCAGGTCTATCCGGGAACGGGGATAGCCGACTACGTTCTTCAGCGTGGTTTCGCGACGAAACCGGTGACCGATTTTCCAGCCACATTTTATGAGGATTCGGCTGTCATCATCTCAGATAAGGAAAAAAGGGGGAGGCTGCGGGCTGTTTTTGCCTTTGGAGTGAGCCTTTATCTGCCTGTTGCGGTAATCCGTCTGCTGCTGATGCTGCCGCTCAGAAAAATGTACGAGTTCAGTGACCGGCTCTGGAAAGGATACTGCCTGAGATTCCGGATTTACCCCTACAGGCAGAGTCCGGCCAGTTTTATTACCGATGTGCGGACATACCTTGCCGGGAAGTATTACTGAGTGATTTATCGTTTTCCGCAGAGCAGGGAGCGTAGCTCCTTTCGCTCCTCATCAGTCACAATGGTGTTCCGCTCAAGGTAGTCGCAGGCGCGTGCACCGGTCCCGTCGGCTGCATTCACTGCCGCGCCATACTCGATGAGCAGCCGCTGCAATTGCGCACGCGCCCCAGATGCGGCATACATGAGGGCCGTTCTTCCGGCGATGGCGCCTTCTTCCTGGTCTGGCCCTCCCGCACCCGGTGCGTACCAGTTTACCGTTTTACGCTGAACGTCGGCGCCTGCCTTGAGCAAAAGCTCGGCTCCGGCGAGTTGATTGGTTTGCGCTGCCGTCATCAAGGCCGTTTTGTGCCACTCATTTTCGCCGTTGACAGCAGCGCCTGCAGCAAGCAACTGATTCAAGGTTTCCGGAGTTCGTACGGCAGCCATCAGCGGGGTGTCGCCCGCCGGACCCTGCCAACGGGCTGACGCGGGGAGGGTGGTTTCGAACGTGATGTAATCACTTATCACCCCTGGCGGCGCGCGATTCAGTGTTGCGCTGTGCAGGCTGGTAAAATTCCTTCCTTTTTCAAGATCACCCGGGGCAGGTGCGACGGTAAAACGCGGGGTGTAGGGTCCGGATGCGCGCGCGGCATCGGCGAATGGCGCATCATCTCCAAGATTCTCGGCGGCAGCATCCACAAGTGCCATCAGCAATAAGTCGGCAGCAGCCGTTGCCTGGTCCTGTTTCAGCCCCTGTGTCGTTTGAAAGGAACGCGTCAGTTCGATATGTGCCGGCGCAATCATGGGGAACAGGCGGCGATACAGAAGTTTGCTTGGCAGGTTGCGCTCCGACCAGGCAAAGATGGCGTTCAGGGCTGCGTCATGCCGGCGCCTCAGCGCTGGGGTGACGCCGCTCTGCTCGACCTCATCAAGCGCAGTGAGTGGCATGTTGAAAAGAGTCCAGATCAATTCGCGTTCCAGTACTGTCTGGTCCAGCCTGTCGTTGGCCGTTAACCCTGGAGGCACCTTGCCCGACATGGCATGCAGGCTTTCCTGTAATCCCTTGAGGGTGGGCAAGCGGTCGAATATCTTCGCGGTCGGAGGCGTCAGATACGTCCGGTACAGACAGAGTGGCCGGAGTTCCTGCCCTTGAACCAACTCGTATACCCCTGCATGCGGTGACTCGCCACGTGCCGCCGCCGCATAATAGCCCCAGGTTTCATTCACCAGCACGAATTCCCGCCCTTGCGTGGCGAAAACGTCGATCGCGGCGTAATCCATTGTTTGCGAGGAACTGTTGGAAAAACTGCCGCCGGAGTTGGGTAGCTGGGCGATCCAATCCGGGAGGGTGTCTTCCCTGATCAGGGTTTGGCCGTTGCTTGTCAGCCTCTTGGCGCGTAGTTGGTAGCTTGCATACGGGCCTGCGTCGTAGAGATTCACCTCGATCGTGCGCCCATCGCGTACAAAGGATGCAGCCCCGTGGGAACCGGCCAACTCCGAGAAACCGGCGCCGGCGGTTGGATCTATCTCCCCCCCCGCAGCGATCATGTCGTTGAATTGTTTTCCCATGGTGCCGCATAACGCGGGTTCTCGATCATCCACCGGCTTGAATTCGACGTATGTGGAAAGGGGATGCGAGCCCTTGCGTTGCCGGACCTGAGGCCGTTGCCGCGCCGCCAGCTCTGTTATACGTTTCCGGTACATACCTTTCAGGCAGGCTGCGGAAGTGCCGGCCAACGATGGGGAAGGGGAGTCGGGCTGTCGGCATTGTGTCTCCCGGCGCACGAGCCAGCGGCGCTGCTCGGCCATGAGTTGTGCGCGGCCGAGAAGTTCGACAGTTCGCACCTTGCTGCGAAACTCGCGGGCCATGGAGCGGTCCAATGCGGCTAATTCCTCATCCCTGCAGACAAAATCCTGTAGCGCGGATTCGGGGCTGTTGCAGTCAAAACTCGCCTCATAACGAGCCGGTACCACGGCAGGTAAAGATTCCGGAACAGGGGGGGCGGTGGCGCATGAAGCCAGGAGCAGGCTTGATACATATCCGGCTGCAAACGCCAGGTGTGATCGGAATTTCATTGATTGCCTCCCGAAACTGAGATGCCTTTGCTGCTGAAGTTGACGCGGAAGTTGGCACTGCCGTAGATTACGTACTGTTCTGCTCCCATGTCAGGGGGAGGGGGAAAGGGACCGGCTTTGAGGAGCGCAGCTTCAGCCGCGGCATCCAGAAGGTTGTCATCGCATGGCTCAATGCTGTGCGAGATCATGCGGCCGTTTCGGTCTATGACGATTTCATAGGGAATGGTGCATTGCCGTATCAACACCCTGCGGTCGCCCCTGAAACCGCGGGGCGCCTCGATTACGGCATCCGGCGGGTAGTACATGTTTCCGGTAATGCTGGCTTTAACCTTGTCCGCATAATCGATTGACACCCGTCGTGCCCCGTTTCCCGATCCTTCGATCTGCGAGGGGATAACCCAGTCGTCATCATTGCCGGTTAATGCGTGTGTCGGCAGAACAGGCTGGGGGGGCGTGGTGATTTGGGGCACTTCCGGCGGCGCCACGCGGGGCTGGTTGATGCGGGACATCTCCGGCGCCTTGTCCGGGACGGCATGACGTGGTATCGGTATCTGCGGTTTGGCCGGATGTCGACGGCTGGGCGGCGGCTTTGGCGGGGCCGTTGGAGCCTGAGGACGAGGCTGCTGCATCAGGTCGATCATGACAGGTTTCAAATCATCCGGGGCCGGCGTGTTTGCCAATATGGTGGAAAGCAAAAAGGTCAGAAGCGCATGGGCGGCGAGCGACAGGGCAAAAGCCACTCTGCACCAGTGAGTTACGTTCTGCCGGTTGACGCAGAGTTTGACCAGCGGCTCAGCGCCGCTCAGTTCGATGTTCATGGCGACCCCACAGCTTCACAGGTTTATAGTTTCTCCGCCTGAGTCCCTGATTTCCGCAGCAACCCGTTCAGATCGACCCCCGGCAGAAGCCTCGACAACTGCCCCATCAATCCATCCCCTGCGCTTCCGCCGCCGGTCACCAGCACATCAGGAACGATCCTGATATTACCGTTCTGAATGGCCGCTGCAATCAGCTCCACGATCTTGATCTGCTTGATCGCCTCTTCACCGATGGCCTCCTGTTGCTTGTTGTAGGCCTGGGCGGTCGCTTCCCCTATTGCCGCGATCTTGGAAGCTTCGCCGTCACCGATGGCTTTGAGACGCTTCCCCTCTCCGATCCCCTCCAGCGCTTTCGATTCGGCGTTGCCTTCGGCCAGGGTAATCATCTCGGTCTTCTTCTGGGTCGCTACTTTAACGGCAATCTCCGAGGCCACCAGCGTCGGCTGCTGGTCGGCGGTGGCGCGCATCTTCTCCATCTCGGTCCGTTCGGCCTGGGATTTCTGTTCCATCTTGTACATCTCCTGCTGCTGCTCGGCGATGATCCTTTTTGTCTGGGTCTGCATCAACTCCTCCGGGAGCTTGATCTGACAAATGAGGACCGACACGCACTCGACGTGATATTTTTCCAGATCAACACGGGCGCGGTTTTCGGCCTTGGTCTGCTCTTCCGAACGGCTCTGGAGGAAATTCATGGCCGATGCGGTGGATGCCTGATTGCGGAAGGAGGAGTCAATCATCGGGTGAATCACGTGCTGGATCAGGTTGTCGATGGAACCGACCTTGGCGACCATGTAGGGGGCCTGATCCGGGCGGACGCGGATAACAACCTTGACGGCAACCTGGATCGGGAAACCGTCCTTGGATATAACCGTCAGTTGGTCGAAACGGGTGTCTGCCTGATCATCCCAATCGATGGTAATGTTGGTGGTGTCGATAATATACGCCATGAATGCCCGGCGGTTCAGATAATAGCGACCCGGACCGGCCACCTCCTCCTGGATGCCGCGGAACCCTTTCGGGACGACGTACTTCTCTTTCCCTTCCTCTTCCGAGGCTCCATTCTGCGACGAGCCAAGGCGCTTCTTCATCTCATCCGTCGGGTCTTCGCCGACGTTGGAGACAATAACCCCGACCTGACCTCGTTCGATAACCGCCACATCATCAACCGCCACGCTGAACATGAACGGGTTGATATAATAGGTACCCGGACGGAGCACATCCAGCTGAGGACCGCGCTGCCCCTGTCTGGTAAGGAAGGCGGAGCCGTCCTGATAATCGTTGTGGCCGGTGATGGGGGAGGCCACGTATTCACGTTCCGGCAGCGGAACGCCGTCCAGCGCGGTGACCAGGCCGATTTTGTTGGCTTCGATGATTACGGCCGGGGCAACCTGCACCTGGAACAGGTTCAGGTTGATACGGTAGGTGCCGGGGAGCAGCACGTCAATCTGAGGTCCTTTCTGCCCCCCGTTTTTCAGGAATGACTCGCCGCTCTCGTAATTGGAATGTCCCGGTACGCTCTGGGCCAGCAGGCGTCCCATGGGAATCGGCGCGCCGTCCTGGGCGGTAACCATGCCGACTTCGCCTTTGGCGATAATTACGGCAGCCGCCTTGGTGATTTTGAACAGGTTCGGATGGATACGGTAGACACCCGGCGGCAGGATCTCGGTCTGCGGCCCTTTCTGGCCGCCGTTGGTGATGAAGTCCTGGCCGGACTGGAAGGCGTTGTGCCCCGGCACCACGGTGGCAAAGATGCGCCCCGCCGGGATCGCCGCGCCGTCGGCGGATTCGACCAGCCCGATTTCACCTTCGTTGATCTTGGTGGCGCCCCCTTTGGTGACTTTGAACAGGTACGGGTTGATACGATAGCTTCCCGGCGGGATGATCTCGATCTGCGGCCCTTTCTGGCCGCCGTTGGTGATGAACGCTTCGCCGTTCTGGAAAGAGGAATGTCCCTTAACCGCCTGGGCAAAGATCTTTCCCTCCGCGATGGCGACGCCGTCAACCGACTCGACAATGCCGATCTCAAAATCCTTGATCTCGGTGACAGTACCCTTGGTCAGCTTGAACAGATACGGGTTGATTCGGTATTTACCCGGAGGGAGCACATCAATCTGCGGCCCTTTCTGGCCGCCGTTCCTGATGAACGCCTCGCCGTCCTGAAAGGAGTTGTGACCAGCCACCACGGCGGCAAAGATCCGCCCGGAGGGGATGGACGAACCATCTACCGATTCGATCAGGCCGATTTCGTTTTCCATGATTTCGGTAAAAACACTTTTGGTGGCCTTGTAGATGAACGGGATGAGGAAGTGCAGACCCGGTCCGAGGGTGCGCGCCTGGATACCGACCTCGTTCCCAAGCGCCACAACGCGCCCCTGCGGCATTTTGTTGCCGAACCAGCGCCTCTCGATCAGGGCGATTTCGTTGCCATCGACCACGACCACCGAGTTCCAGATCAGGATTACGAGGACGGCGAAAGCGATGAGGTAGTAATAATGGTTTCCAACCCAGATAAACAGAGCTACGGGATCGTTCATGTGTTCCTCCTTTCGGGATAAAGAGTGTGATTAAAAGAGCGGGGCAGGTTGGCTAGGGGGATGGGGCGGTGAATAGAGAACTGTTTTCGAATATCGACATAATAAAGTTCATGATCTCTTCAGGTAATTGGCGGCATTCTGCAATAAAATGTTTGTAGATTCTGTCAGCATCAAAGGCTCCCTGTCCGGTGAGCACGGGTGATGATTTGTGTCTTCCCGGTCTGCCCTCGCCGTCATCCACAACCATATGGGCAAAGCCTGATGGTGACCAGCGAAGCGCTTTTTCCTGCCTCTTCTTGTCATAGCAAAGCTCAAAACCGGCCGGCTTGTCGTCAGTGTCAATCCAGACAATCAAATCCAGGTCAGGTGATGAAAACCATCTGCGTCTCCGTTCGCCCGGTATTTGACGAACGTTCTGTAATTCCAGCAGCATGTGCAGCTCCGTTATCGTGTTCCTGTACCATTTTTCAGTCATTGTCCAGAATGAGAACAGGCTTAGCGGTGTGGATCCTTTGAGTTGTCGTACACACGTGCATGGTACAGTCGCTGGTCCCCGATCTGGGTGGTCAGGTCATGCCGTTCCACTTTGTTGTTGACGACGAGATCTTCATAGCCGACATACCCGGACTGCGCGAGTGCGGCGACTACTTTGACGAACTGTTCTTTATCTGTAGGTGACAAGGCATGAAATGCATCGAACCGACCGGACGTGCCGAGATTGAAGAAGTTGTCTACTGCGGAAAATACATCATGAGACACGGAAAAATCAACCGAAACCGCATTGTCTGCGCCGGATTGTGAACCCTGTACTGACGAATTGACCGCTGTTCGGGACAGCGTTACCGGATCGATGGTGCCCTGGTTCGAAACACGTTTATTAATCCGAAGGAACGACTGTGCTGCCGTTTCTCCTGTCGACGATACATTCTCGCGCTGAGTTGTAAGAGGTGAAATCATGGGTAACCTTCCTTTCCCTTTAGTTTATATCGGAACCGGCAGCCAAATCTGTAATAAATCAGTCATGACACGGCTTCATCATTGCCTCTCTTACCCATACCAATATCGATATAATCATGATATATTTCCCGGCAGTGAAAAAAAGGGTGATTCCGGAGGGAGTACAATGAATAAAATATCTATAGCGGCGATAAGTTTGAGTCTGGCTGTTGTCCTGTGCGGTGGCGCCACAGCCAGTAATGGTATGGGTGGGGGATGTGCCAATTGCGCGCAGGAGGGGGCGCCTTCAGAACCGTTCCGGAAGTTTCAGAACGATACCATTGATTTGCGCCAGGAAATGATGCTCAAACGGTTTAGCATGCAGCGTGAAAATTTGAAGGGCATCCCGGACATGGAAAAAATTGCGGCGTTGAAGGGTGATATTGCACTACTTCAGGAAAAGATCCGGAATATCTTCAGCAAGAGCGGCCTGCCGACCGACAAGTTCGACGGCGAATGTGGTCTGCAGACGGGTGGCTTCGGCAAAATGGGGATGGGTGGTTGCGGTAAAGGCCCAGGCGGCTGTAATGGAGCCCCCTGTGGTGGACAAAAGTAATCCGTCAGTGACTGGTAGCGTTTTTTTCGTTTGTCCTGTCTGGTAGAGAAGATACCCCTTGATCCGGTAGTACCGGTTGACATTGTTGCCTGAGTGCAGTACTGTACCAGCCCAATAAGGCCCTGGGGGAGTTCATCCGAACTGAGATTCGTCTGTTGCTGAATGTGGCACAGCGGGAACCCTTTGCACCTGAACCGGGTAATTCCGGCGTAGGAAAGCGGCTTGCGGGATGCATAACTATCCAGCCGCCTGATGTTGTATGTCAGTGCGGTTTTTTTGTATGGTACGTCAGAGATTATTTTTTGTGGGGTCGGGGGCAATGTGAGTGATACCAGACCATTTCGTCTCGTTGTAAATAAGAGTTCCGGCAAACCGGATGTTGCGGGCGTTTATCTGATTACCGATCAGAATGACGACCTCGTGGAGAGGGTTTTCCAGGCGCTTCGTGGCGGTATTTCGGTATTACAATATCGTGCAAAGGGGCGAACGTATGACGAGCGCCTGGCGGAGGGAACGGAGCTGAAGCGGCTCTGTGCCGGCTTCGGCACGACATTTGTTGTCAACGATGACCTGCGTCTGGCCAAAGAACTGGATGCCCATGGTGTGCACCTGGGACAGGATGATGGCGATATTGCCGATGCCCGGGCGCTGCTCGGCCCTGACAAGATAATTGGTAAATCGACGCATAATCTGGAAGAAGCGCTCCGCGCAGAGCGGGAAGGTGCCGATTATATTGGTTTTGGCGCGATGTTTCCGACCGTGAGCAAGGTTGTCTCGCACCTCCCCGGAGTTGAGGGTATCACGGCGATCCGGAGTTCAATAAAGGTACCGATAGTGGCTATTGGCGGAATTACTCCCGGAAACGCCTGCCGGGTGATCGACGCCGGCGCGGATGCCCTTGCGGTGATTTCGTCGGTGCTTTCGAGTCCGCGCCCCGCCATTGTGGCATCGGAGCTGTCACTGCTCTTCAATCGCGTCCGCCCGTTTCCGCGTGGAGCGGTGCTGAGCGTTGCCGGAAGCGACTCAAGCGGAGGGGCCGGTATTCAGGCTGATATCAAGACGATAACGCTGCTTGGCAGTTACGCCGCCAGCGTCCTGACGGCTCTGACGGCCCAGAATACCCGCGCTGTTTCATCGATCTACGGACTGCCACCCAGCTTCATGTGCGATCAACTTGATGCCGTGTTATCCGATATTCCGATAGACGTCATTAAAACCGGCATGCTGCATACCCCGGCGATGATTTCGGCCTTGTCGGAACGTATCCTGGAACGGAAGGTCCTCATACCGCTGGTGATTGATCCGGTGATGATTGCCAAAGGGGGAACCGCGCTGCTGGAGTGTGAGGCGGTTCAGGTTTTCTGCGATCAGCTGTTGCCGTTAGCCTATCTCCTGACGCCCAATATTCCAGAAGCGGAGCGACTTCTGGGGAGATCGATAAAGAACGAGTCGGAGATGGAACAGGCTGCCCGCGAGTTGCACTCCCTCGGAGCGGCTAACGTCCTCATCAAGGGGGGGCATTTAACCAGCCACCTCTCCACCGATATTCTCTTTGACGGAAACCGGTGTCACTATTTCAGTTCAGAGCGGATCTTCACCAGTAATACTCACGGTACCGGTTGCAGCTATGCGTCGGCCATCAGTACTCTGCTTGCCCAGGGTGAGCCGCTGCTGACCGCCGTTGAACGGGCCAAACAATTTATTACCTCGGCTATCCGTCTTGCCCGGTCTCTGGGGAAAGGGCATAGCCCGGTAAATCACTTCATGGCGGCACGCGAGTTGCTGTAAAACGACAGATTTGACTATTACGTAAAGGATTTCACATGACTCAGCTTGAATATGCCCGCAGAGGGCTCGTTACCGAAAAAATGCAGATTGCCGCGGCAGCAGAAGGTGTCCCCCCCGAATTTATCCGTGATGGCATTGCCGCCGGAAACATCGTCATTTGCCACAATATCAAGCACACCAACGGTACTCCGTTAGCGGTCGGCGCCGGGTTGCGCACGAAAGTCAATGCCAACATCGGCTCTTCGTCGGACGATACCGATATGCAAAAGGAACTGGAAAAAGCCCGCGTTGCGGTAAAATACGGTGCCGATGCCATCATGGATCTTTCCACCGGCGGTCCGGTGGACGCAATCAGGAAGGCGATCATTGCCGAGACGAACGCCTGCATCGGCAGTGTGCCGCTGTATCAGGCTGCTCTGGATGCGGTTCGGGTCAAGAACAAAGCCATCGTCGATATGACGGTTGACGATATTTTTGCCGGGATCATCAAGCATGCCGAGGATGGGGTCGATTTCATCACGGTCCATTGCGGCGTGACCCGCGGCACCGTCGAGCGGATGAAAAACGAAGGGCGCCTGATGGATGTGGTGTCGCGCGGCGGAGCCTTCACCATCGAATGGATGAGCTACAACAACAAGGAAAATCCGTTGTTTGAGCATTTTGACAAGCTGCTGGAGATCACCAAAGAGTATGACATGACTCTCTCTTTGGGGGATGGATTTCGTCCAGGCTGTCTGGCTGATGCGACCGACCGGGCCCAGATCCATGAACTGATTCTGCTGGGCGAGCTGACCCAGCGCGCCCAGGCCGCTGGAGTACAGGTCATGATCGAGGGACCGGGGCATGTGCCGCTTAACCAGATCCAGACCAACATCCAGTTGCAGAAACGTCTCTGTCATGGTGCCCCGTTCTATGTCCTCGGACCGCTGGTGACCGATATTGCGCCCGGATATGATCACATTACCTGTGCGATAGGTGGCGCCATCGCGGCTGCTGCCGGGGCCGACTTCCTCTGCTACGTGACTCCCTCCGAGCATCTCTGTCTGCCGAATGTTCAGGACGTCCGGGATGGCGTCATTGCGACACGTATCGCCGCCCATGCCGCCGATATTGCCAAAGGGGTCAAGGGGGCTATGGCAAAAGATATCGCCATGGCAAAATGCCGGAAAAAACTGGATTGGGAAGGGCAGTTTGCCCTGGCCATGGATCCGGACAAGGCGCGCGAGTACCGGGCCAATTCGCCGGTTTCGGATCATGGCGCCTGCACGATGTGCGGAGAATTCTGTGCATATAAGCTGATGGATGATGCGATGAAGAGATAACGTTGCAACTGTCATGATGAATACAAAAGACCTCCCGGCGTTCAAATGCCGGGAGGTCTTTTGGTTGGAAAATAGTTGCCGAACCCTGAATCAGGAAAGCTGATGTACGAACAGTCCGCTCCGCAGCTTCGGTTCAAACCAGGTCGATTTGGGGGGCATGATCTGGTCCTGGTCGGCCAGTTCGATCAACTCTGCAATGGATGTCGGGTGGAGGGCGAAGGCCACGGCGTATTCGCCAGAGTCAACCAGCTTCACCAGTTCATCGGTGCCACGTATCCCGCCGACGAAATGTATTCTCTGGTCGGTGCGCGGGTTAATAATGCCGAGCAGCGGGGCAAGAAGCGAATTCTGCAGGATTGACACATCCAGTCTGCCGACGGTATCGTTTTCGTTGACGATTGCCGGACGGGCATGCAGTTGGTACCAGCGCCCGTCAAGATACATGCCGAACTGATGTCGTTCTGCCGGAATGACCGGAGCAGGGGAGGGGAGTACTTCGAAGCTGTTCTCCATCCGGGTGATAAACTCGGCGGCACTCTGACCGTTGAGATCCTTGACAGCCCGGTTATAGGGCATGATGTTGAGCTGATTTTCAGGGAATACGACCGTCAGGAACGAGTTGTACTCCTCGAAACCGGTGTGAGCGGGGTTTTTGTCACGCCGCAGTTCACGTACCCTCCCGGCAGCGGCGCTCCGATGATGGCCGTCGGCCACGTACAGTTTCGGGATGGCGGCAAACAGGACGATCAAACGGTCGATCAGGGTTTGATCGGCAATGATCCAGGCGGTGTGAGCGACGCCGTCGCCCGCGACGAAATCATATTCCGGCGGGCCGTTGGTAACCCCTTCGATGATTCCTTCCGCCTCTGCACAGGAGCGGGAGAGGTAGAACACCGGTTCATCGTTGGCATCCAGATAGTCGATATGCTTGACCCGGTCTTCTTCCTTGTCGGCCCTCGTATGTTCGTGCTTCTTGATGACACCTGACTGATAGTCGTCTACACTTGCACAGACCACCAGGCCGGTCTGGCTGATGCTGCCCATCCGCTGGCGATAGACGTAGAAACAGTCGTGATCGTCCTTGGCTACTATACCGTTTCGGATAAATTCTCCCAGATTCACCTTTCCCTGTAGATATACGGACTCATCATGCGGATCGATCTCCGGTGACAGATCTATTTCAGGACGGGAAATATGCAGAAAACTGTTCGGGTTGCCTGCGGCCATGGCGCATGCCTCTTCGACATTCATCACGTCGTACGGGAGGGCGGAAACCTTTTCAACCAGATCTTTTGGCGGGCGGAGTGCCCGGAATGGTTTAATAATTGCCATAGCAACATTATCTCCTTATATACATTTCCCCTTTGGCAAAGGGAAAAACAAACCTAGAAATACCGTCGTGCACCCACAAACCGTTTTTCAAAATAACTGTCACTGACCGCCGTTACCCGGATATCTTCACCCCGGCGTGGTGCGTGAACAAACCTCCCCTCCCCGACATAAATACCGACGTGGCTGATTTTGTCCGCGGATGCTCCGAAAAAAACCAGATCTCCATCTTTCAGTTCATCTTTAACGATCAGATCACCCGCCTTGAACTGGTCACGTGAGGTTCGCGGAATGCTGAGTCCACACAGGTTGTAGACCGCCCGGACAAAACCGCTGCAATCCATGCCTTCCACCACATTATCTCCCCCCCACCGGTAGGGGATACCGACAAATCGTTCGGCGGTACGGGCGGCAATGGCTCCCATATCCCTGGTGTCCTTTATCGGTTTGGGCAGAGGTTTTTCAGCAGCCTCTTTCGGGATAACCGGTTGCAGCGACGGCGACGGTTTTCTGAATTCGTCCGGTGGCGGTTTTTGCCATCCCGGACCTTTCGGCTGACTGAAAACAACTTCGTTGGGGGGAGCGATATAATAGCTGTCGATCAAACGCTCTGCGACAAGCTTTTTAGCCGCAGCACGCGCTTTCTCTTTGCTGGGGAAATCACCGAAACGGACGGCATAGACGCCATTATCCTTGCGGAAATAGAACGCTTCAATCCCCTTGGTCTGAAGTTTTGTGGTAAAACGCTCGGCGTTGTTGACGTCGGCAAACGCGCCCATCTGAATGGCATAGCCAAGCCGCGTAATTCCGGTCGATTTTGCGGCATGAGCCGTCAGAGTACAGATACAGAGCAGGAGAACTATACATTGCGTTCGAAAAATCATGGGGCGCCATTGAGTACGCGAGAAGAAATAACCGCCTTTTCAGGCAGAAATTACGTCGTTAACGCACATATCCTGTTTATCAGGGTTGGGAGTGAATGAAAATATAACTGGACTTTGATAGTAGACGTAATTGGAGCGGTGGTAAAGCAGAAATTTACATGTCAGGTCCCTTATGGCATTGACAACAGCCTCACTTTTGAGGTAGTTTCAGATCTCTGAATGGCGCCGAAGTGCCGAAAAATTGACAGTGCCATTTTAGCTCAGTTGGTAGAGCACATCACTCGTAATGATGAGGTCGTCGGTTCGATTCCGACAAATGGCTCCAAAAAAAATAAGCACTTACAGTTTATGCTGTAGGTGCTTTATTTTTAACTTTATATAGCTTTGAGGAATTGCCATGGAAAAAATATCTTCAAAACAATTTGATGATTTGATCAATGATTATAAAAGGGCTAAGGAAAATAAACGAGCTGAAGATCTTGATGCTGAATATACCTGTTTAAAAATATTATATGCCATACTTGAGACAAATGATTTCAAGTTTGTAGATTTTGAAACGGTTTCATTTTCAAATAATTTTGAAATTCAGGAACTTGAAATAATATGCGGCAAATACAAGTCACACAAGATAGTAAAAGGCAGTGATTTCGTCACTAAATTCAAAATCAGCCCCTATACTTTTGCAGAATTTTTAGAAGTTAACGGAGCTTGTAATGAAAGGAAACGAGACAACAGGAAACGCCCGGTGGGCCATTATATTGAAAAAGATAAACAGGTAAAAGTTCCCAATGTAGGGGATTATATTGTGTGTGCTACAACCGGTTTCTGGAGGCAGGCAAC
Organism: uncultured Geobacteraceae bacterium; assembly: GCA_903930585.1. Classification (GTDB taxonomy): domain Bacteria; phylum Desulfobacterota; class Desulfuromonadia; order Geobacterales; family Pseudopelobacteraceae; genus JACRCG01. Next base: position 31,805 of record CAIYZD010000601.1, read on the forward strand.
TAAAGCCGACGTTGAGGATTTTGAAATAAAACGTAAGGAATCTCTGTATTTGAGTTTTAATGACGATACGGAACAAGTTATAAATGATACAGTACATGGAACTGCTATAGCCAGCTCTCATAATGCTGAACCATCTCTTACTAACGACACGCGTCATTCTCATTATGTACGTGGAAGTGCATCAGAACTGGCCGCTTCTATTGTCCTAAATGATGAGAATACCGGGTTGTTACCATCCTCTGCATCTATTAAAAAAAATGACAGTGAAGTTACGAGAGATATTGATGAAATTAAGTATCGGTTGGAAAGAATAGTCGAGATGAAAAACATCGGATTGCTTTCTGAAGAGGACTTCAAAAATAAGAAGGAGGAGCTTCTCAGCAGGATTTGATGAATTCAATTGCAGGCAATTAATCTGTTTTACTTGTATATATCCCGTTATACGTTACTTTTGAGGGAGGGGGGATGGCATGAATGGTATCAACAATCAGGATGTTGACTATCTTAAGTCAGCTACCGTTTTATATGTTGAAGATGAAGGTTGTACAAGAGAGCTCTTTAGTTTGTTTCTTACCCAATCAGTTGGCACCCTTATAACTGCTGTCGACGGTGTCGAAGGTCTTGAAGCCTTCAAAAACCATCTCCCGGATATTGTCATTACAGACGTAATAATGCCTGTTATGGATGGCATCGCTATGTCCGCAGCTATTAGAAAAATTTCCCCTTTTGTACCGATAATAGTTCTTACCGCTTTTGAGCAGACTGACTTACTCAAGAAAGCGATTGCGGCAAATGTCACTAAATACGTTACTAAACCGGTAAAAAATCAAGAACTATTAGATTGCCTTATTGATTGTGTGCATATTTTACGTGCTGAACAGCAGCTCAGACAACAGCATCAACGTGAAGTCCAGGAAATATGGGCAAAGCAGAATAAAGACCTTGCTATCATAACGAGTGGGATAGCGGAAGATTACAGCGATTTGATGCAAAAGGTACTTAGTGCTGCAACAAGCGCAAAAATGCAGCTTACGCAAGAAGACAATAAAGCATCAGGCTATTTCGATGAGATCATACAATACACCAATAATGCCTATTTACTTGGTAACCTTTTGAATATACTAGGCAATGACTATAAAGCCAAAACGGTGAGTGCTCATATCATGCCCTACATAAGTGACGTTGTGAAAAATGCACTTACCGGTACGGATATAGTTTTCAAAATGGAATATGCTGATGATCTGCCACAGGTATATTATATTGAGGAACAGTTGCAGCTTGTCTTTAAAAGTCTGACGATAAACGCAGTAGATGCCATGGCTTCAAATGGAATGTTGACTCTGTCAGCGAAATGCGTTGAAATCTTGGAGCAGGATCCTGTGCCGATTATTCCCGGACCCTACTTGTTGATTTCACTGACTGATAATGGAGAAGGTATCTCTCCTGAAGTTTTGCCAAATATTTTTACCCCCTATTTCAGCACAAAGCCCCACTCAACTCAAAGAGGTGGCTTAAGCTTATCTCTCTGCCGCATAATAATTGTAAAGCATGGTGGTATAATTACCGCTGGTTCAACACTCGGGAAGGGCACTATAATCCGTATTTGGCTGCCAATTGGAAGTTATGCAAATATGGATTGATGCAGACGCCTGTCCTCGTGTAATCAAGGAAATCTTGTTTAAAGCTTCTGAACGGTTGAAGATACCTGTGTGCCTCGTTGCCAATAAATCCCTTGCCAGGCACAACAGTCATCTTGTCGAATCGATCGTTGTTGATGACGGACCGGATGTCGCTGACGACTACATTGTGTCACATGCGGTACCCGAGGATTTAGTAGTTACTGCTGACATACCACTGGCTGCCAGAATCGTTGCCAACGGCGGGATCGCAATTGACCCGAGGGGAGAACTTTACACGGAAGAGAACGTGGGCGAGATACTTGCCATGCGGAATTTAATGATGGAACTTCGTGAAGGTGGTCTTGTTCAAGGAGGCCCGGCAGCATTCAGCACGACCGATAAGCAGCGATTTGCCTCATCACTTGATCGTATAGTAACCATAATGGTACGTGGCAATCGGCCTAAATCTGATGGCTCCTGGACTATTATTCAAACTTGCAGAGGAAAATGATCTACTGTTCTTCCTTGATAGAGTTTGCAGAGAAAACGCATTAAAAACCGCTGCGGTTAAAAAAATAACGGCAGATATTTTCATCAACTTTATACCTACACCTGCACCGGATATTGGACTTTTATCGTGAAAAAGGATTTCGCACCGCTCTGGATGATATTGGTAGCGACCACACAAACCTGGCTACTCTGGCAATATTAGGTGCAGATGTAATTAAGATTGACATGGAAATTATTCGAGGGATTGACCGTGATTCAGTCAAACAGTCAATATTTGGAGCACTGGTTGCAATTGCTCACGAA
>CAIYZD010000602.1 GCA_903930585.1 uncultured Geobacteraceae bacterium
GGGAAATAAATGCAAATCTTCTTAATCAGGAAGATGGACATTATTACCGTTTTTGCCGGGATTACGGCATTAATCCAGACACGATTGATTTCCAGCCAAAACACATCATTGCTGTCAAAGGCGAACATGGGATGGAACTGGACGATATATCTACTGACGAAGAGAATGAAGCTTTTCTAAGGGCATGTATGGAAACAGCCTTTGAATTAACTGGTTTGACTGATACCGCTGTATTTTTTTCTATTGCAGGAGGAAGAAAGACCATGGGTGCATGTCTATCTGTAGCTGCTCAATGTTATGGCAGACCTCAGGATAGAATTTATCATGTATTGGTTAGCCCTGAATTTGAGAGCAGTCGTGATTTCTACTACCCACCCCCAGAGTCACGGGTGATAGAATTGAAGGACTCAAAAACACGCGAACCATTTTTTAAAGATACAAGATACGCAAGAATCACTTTAGTCCCCATGCCGTTTATTTCTGTTAGAAGAAGCCTATCTCACGAAATGCTGAAAGGCCCTGAAAGTCCCCAAGCTTTGATGCTATCGCTTGTGAGGGATCCGCTCCCTGTACTTATAGTGAACCTAAAGGAGCAGAAACTAATTTGGAAAGGAAAGGAATTGGATTTGCGGGCGTCTTGGATTGCCTTGTATGCCTTCTTTGCTATGACAAAAAAAGAAGCCTCATGCGATAAGAAAAACTGTCATTCATGCGAAGAATGTTACAAAACATATCTGGAAATCGACTCTGAAAGCGCTCGTATAGCGGATTATTATTCACTAACTGGTTTAGGTAGAGACAAGGATGAAATGAGTAACTCAGGCATTAAGCAGATAAATGCAGAAAATCTCAGAGTATATAGGACCAAGATAAACAAGGCACTGGAGCATAGTTTTGGTGCCCATGAAATTGCGAATCTTGAAATTTCGGCACACGGGAAAAAACCTAATACCGGTTATGGCATTTTACTGGATAGAGAAAGAATACGAGTGGTCATGTAAAAATCATGGATGAACGAATAACCATCGATACAGAATCACTTTATGCTGATGCTGACTCTTGCACTGCAATACTGACCAACCCTTCGGAATATAAGAAGGAGGTTCTTGTTTGGCAGTTAACTACATGGTAAAGTGAAAAAGCTATGATATGATTTGCCGGTAACGGGTGAGATCATTTTTATTGGCCATTCGCTATTTTGAATTATCACCGCAAGTCAGCCGTACCACGTTTAAATGCACTATCTACGTTTCGATGTGCGGAAAGGAGAAAACAATATTTATTCATATGTTACAGCAGAGACATCTCGGGCTTTAATAACTTTGTGTAGTGGTGTCGTGGATGTGCGGAAAGGATGGGATAACATTGTGTAACTATGGAACAAAAAAGTGGTGGGGGACGAAACAGACCTGATTATTGAAGGGATTGCGACAGAAGTGAAAGGAAGCAAGTAGTTGAAGTTCCTTATAGGACGAAACAGACCTGATTATTGAAGGGATTGCGACGGAGCTGTGCTAATTTACTCTTGAAGCAACTACCATCAAGGACGAAACAGACCTGATTATTGAAGGGATTGCGACTAAGCATATGGCTTATGAGTCTTA
>CAIYZD010000603.1 GCA_903930585.1 uncultured Geobacteraceae bacterium
AATCTGTGCTTTGATAACATAGTCAAAGGCAGTGTGGCCATGCGCAGCACCTTTCTCCCCGGTAAACCAGGTAGCATAGTCTATGCTGAAGGGGCTGACTTCGTAGTCAACTATTCCAAGGGTGCGATAGCACGCACCGCTAACTCACGCATCCCAGATTATTCACTGAATCCCTTGTATGCGGTTGTCGATTTCAGGCACGAAAACTACACAAATGCTTCTAACCACCCCTATTTTGTCTGGGTGGATTATCAGACGACTAACGGAAAGCCATTTGCCGGGACGAATGATCAGACCAAGTATTTGGCTATTATACGTAAGAAACTGGAAGCCGGATTCATTTGCAAGGTCGTTTCGTACGGAGACAGCATTGCCGCCGGTGGTGAGGCTTCGGAAGCTGATCTTCGATTTCAAGCAAGATTCGGTAAATATCTGCAGGGTAAATTCCCGAAATCGAACGTCGAGATTGTGGACGCCTCCATACCGGGATACACCTCGCAGCAGGGCGTTGACTGGTTTGATAAATACTTGGGACCCGTTGAGAAGCCGGACCTGGTTCTGCTCGGTTTTGGTATGAATGACCATAATATAACCGGTTTCGGGGTTGATGTGGAACAATTCAAAACAAACTTTATTACCACCGTTAAGATGATCAGGGAGCGCAAGGGCGCAGAGGTAATTATCTTCTCCACCATGCCCCCCAATGACAACTGGCACTACGGATCACACCGTATGGGCCAATATGCCGAAGCTGCCAAGCAAGCGGCTGCCGCAGTTAAATGTGCCTATGTCGATGTGTACAGCGTATGGCTGATGGTTCTCAGGCGAAAAGATCAGCCTTCGCTTTTAGGTAACAACATCAATCATCCTAACGATTTCGGACACTGGCTGTACGAGCAGGCATTCGAGGCTATGAAGTTCTAGTCATGGATAATCCCGTTATTCTGAACGCAACCCGTGAAGCACGCAACACATGGAAACGCTGACCAGGCAACATTCGCTTCTCTATTCGAACTTGGGCATTATTTTGGGGCGGGTTCGCAGGCCAGCGCAATTTGGGATGGAGGCAGTCCACGTTTTTGCGCCAACTCGTTCACCCGATCAATGACCGGCTTGTCAATGTCCACGGTCTTGCTGTAAAGCGTCCCTGCAAAGTTGTCGGTCCTGGCCCGGTCGGTAGTGGGTTCCTCTGACCAGGGGCGAGCCAAACGACCACGAGCGAGCGGGGACCAGGGTTTAAGGCTTGCCCCCGAAGCTGACGTAGTCGTCTAAATCCAGCAGGTCAAAGAACGTCCCGATGTCCTCACGTTTAGGTCCGTATTTCTTGTGGTTAGCGTTGACGTATTCCCGCGTTTCCGTATCCGTCGGAAAGCGCTGTTCCACGTAGGCGGACCATTGAGCGATTTCCAGTTCGCTGCGCTTGAACTTCGCGTTGGCCGTGATCCACGCCAACATTTCTCCGTCGCCCTTGCCGGTGGCGAGTTGCTTCTTCAGGGCGTCGGCCTTAATGCCGACGAAGTTCAGGAACCGCTGGTCCAACGGACAATCGTAGTAGTATTCCCCATTCTTGCCGATGATGGTTGCGCGGCCTTTGTCGAGGCAACGGGGAAGAATGACGAAGCCGCCCAAGCGCACGCGTGGACTGCGGGGTGTCTGCTTGGTGAGATCGAGTGCGAATATGGCCATAATGTTTCTTTCTTTCACGACACCTTGCCAAACGCTGCACGGGTTTGCAAGTTCAACCGTTACCATTGAATCCGCCCTGGTCCAGCCCGCACCTGTTCATTTTCCAAAATCACCTTTTAATCCCAGTGCAGAATTCCAGATGTGAACGGATGCGAAAGTTTTTATCGTCAAGTTTGGGTTTGGCGTTAAGCTTTTAATAGACTGATTTCGGTAAAGCACAAAGACCTGATTTATGAAACAGAGAAAACTTGGAACACAGGGATTAACCGTGTCGGCGCTCGGCTTGGGCTGCATGGGAATGTCCGAATTCTATGGCACACGCGACGACCAGGAATCCATCGCCACCATCCATCGAGCGCTCGATCTCGGCGTCAACTTCCTCGACACCGCAGACATGTATGGTTGCGGGATCAACGAAGAACTTGTGGGCAAGGCAATCAAGAGCCGCCGCGATCAAGTGATTCTGGCCACCAAGTTTGGAAATGTCCGTGATAAACAGGGAAAGTTTATGGGCGTGAATGGCCGGCCGGAATATGTCCGCAAATGCTGTGATGAAAGTTTGCAGCGGCTCGGCGTCGGACAGATCGACCTTTATTACCAGCATCGCGTTGACCCTAATGTGCCCATCGAAGACACGGTCGGGGCGATGAGCGAACTGGTTCGGGCCGGCAAGTGTCGTTACCTCGGTCTTTCAGAGGCGGCTCCGGCCACAATTCGCCGTGCCGCCAAGGTTCATCCAATCGCTGCGTTGCAGACCGAATACTCGCTGTGGTGCCGGGATGTGGAGGCGGAGATTTTGTCCACCTGCCGGGAACTGGGGATTGGTTTTGTGCCTTACAGTCCTTTGGGTCGCGGCTTTCTGACCGGGACAATCCGGAAGATTGACGATCTGGCGGCAAACGACTGGCGGCGGAATGGACCGCGTTTTCAAGGAGAACACTTTGATCGCAATCTGACCATTGTTCATCGGCTCGAAGCCGTCGCTCAACGGAAAAGATGCAAGCCAGCTCAACTGGCATTGGCCTGGGTCTTGGCTCAGGGCGAAGACATCGTGCCCATCCCTGGCACCAAGCGTCGCACCTACCTTGAGGAAAATGTGGCAGCTCTTCAAATCGAACTGAACACTGAAGATCTGGCGGAGTTCAACCGGATCGCGCCTGTGGGCAGCACTGCTGGTGCTCGTTATCCAGAGCCGGGCATGGCCGCTGTGAATCGTTGAAGTTTTACGCCGCTGTTGCGGCGTTGAACTGGCGCGAAGAAACTTTCCC
>CAIYZD010000604.1 GCA_903930585.1 uncultured Geobacteraceae bacterium
ATAACTGAGAAAGATATTTTTGCTGCTCAATCTATCGTTGCAGGAAAACGCATATATGCAGGAGGGGACATTAAAACAGGTGATGAGTTTAATATCATAGCTGGACATAAAATAAGGAAAAGCGAGTGGAATAATTCTGCCTGTGTTAGGTCTGTAAGTTGCCCACCAAATATTATTTCGGGGGGATGGCAAAAGTTAAATATCAAACAATTAACGAAAATTCGACATACACTTTTGGATAAATTTTATATTGACTCTGCCGAGTAAAATGCAATGAGATGCTGCAGACCGTTTACGAACGGTTATCAAGGCAAATTGGTTGGAATACCCGTCTGACTGAATACAAAACCATCTCCGTCTTCATCCTCTGTAAGAAAGCGCGACTTGAATTCAGTGACAGTCAGCTTGAGATGACCCGCTAATTTTGCAATATCAGACTCCGCCAATATTGGCTGAATTACCTTGCAGCAGTTTCCACACTGAGTACAGTCTATCTGCGCTGAAACCTCTCGATAAAGCTCTTTCACAATCGAATCTATCTTCGATACCGAAAGATCTGATCATTTCAGGAAACAGCGGAAGTCCCAGTTTTCGCTCTCTCGCTGCTGAGATAGTTTCTCAATATTTGCAATGTCAGTTTCTATTTTCTTCTGCATAGCAATAGTTGACAGCTGGACACTGCCCCTCTTTTTCAGTCCACGTTGCTGATATAAAGGTACTCACTACGGTTCATTATTTTTTCTTGGCTTTGGCAGGTTTTGCCGCAACAGCGGGTTTTACCTCTGCTTTAGCAACAACAGGTTTGCCCTTGCATGATCCTTTACAAGCGTCCAAGTCTTTAAGTGCCTTGCCGGTGGTAAACTTGCCGACTCTTTTTGCCTCGATCTTGAGGGCTTTGCCAGTTTGTGGGTTTCTGCCGTTGCGTGCAGCTCTCTCAACCGAGGAGAACGTGCCGAATCCAATCAGAGTGATTTTGCCACCGTTAACCAGTTCCTCTGTTACTGCACATTGAAACACGGCTAAGGCTGATTCTGCCTGGGCCTTGGTTAGTTTTGCTTTTTCTGCCATTCTTGCTATGAGCTCGGTTTTTGTCATGCTGGTCCCTCCTGGTTGGTTTGAAATACAAATGCAATGCACGGATAATACTAGAAACGATTTAGACAGGCAATCCCTGAATACACCCATCGCATTACTTCTTTAATGAAGAATGATTCCCGTGTTATTCCATCCCGTTTCCTGCTATATAAACACATTTCTTTTTACTCAGACACCATCTGCAATTTTTACAAAACCCTCATACATTACGCCTGCCATTGCAGTTGCAAGGAATTGCCATAGGATGTCAGAACTACGTGTCCAGAAACCTTACTCACTTACCTTCACCGCCGCTTCTTTGCGCCCGGAACTTGCCCGCATTGTTGCCGAGATTTATCTCGAAAATGGTGACTGGAAACAAACGAGGAAAAAGGTAATCAGCGACAACGCACTTCAGGCTCGTTCCCCATCCAGTGCTGCCCGCATGGAAATTGAATTCCGACACCGTCTGCAAACACTTTCCCCACGACAGATAGAGATCCTGGCGACTGCACCTGCTGACAGTCGCTTGTCGATAGCATGGCTGTCAGTATTGAAGCGTAGCGACTTCATTTTTGACTTTACAGAGGAAGTGCTGCGCTCAAAACTTGAAAATCATGATGCTGTGCTCCGGCACTCTGATTACGAGAATTTTTTCACTACCAAGTGCGTTTCACATCCGGAACTGGTAGCGCTAAAACCGGCAACTCAATCCAAAATTCATAGCGGGCTGAAAACCATGTTCCGCGAAGTCGGTATTATGGGCCAAAGTCTCAAGGATAACTCTCTGCGCCGACCGCTGCTCACTCCGGAAGTTCTGGCCTCAATTTTGGCGGATAACCGCAGGTGGCTCGCCGGTTTCCTGGTGCCTGATAACGAAATCGCAACACTTTAAGGAATGACACATGGCCGACGCGCTGGAGCA
>CAIYZD010000605.1 GCA_903930585.1 uncultured Geobacteraceae bacterium
ATCTACTCGTTTGTCGCCAAGGATACGGATAATCAGCTTGAAATCGTCAGGCACTTCTGTCTGATAATGATGCATTGCCTTTGGGTTCAGCTCGCATTTCTCATGGAGGAATTTTTCCATTGCCACTGAAAGGAGCATACCGGACGTGGCCTTTGCCGGAAAATTTGCAGGAGATGTTGGTGGCATTGACGGCGAAGATGCTTCCAACTGTTGCATAATATTTTTGAACAGCAGAGTTTCTGCTTCCGGTTTGTCTGGATCCATCTCAATGCTATCCATCCTGAAGGAGCCGTCAGACTTCTTCTCCAGTCCGGCAATTTTGATCGTTGTAAAGGGATAGGTCATTTTCGGCTCCCTGAGTGATTCAAATTTTTCGCGCCATTGGGCGGCATAGATGAACGCCATTTTTTCCGCACGTTGTCGGTTCAGTGTCTTTAGCGACTTTTTAACCTCACGTGCTTTTATCACATCTCTGAGGTCAATGGGAACTTTCATGCGAAAATAGTAACTTTTAGGAGTTTTTAATATATATGACATTTTACGCCTCCGGTGCCCATTGCGGTGTACCGTACTTGAACCCGTAAAATGCAAAAAGGCCAACCAGGTGATATGGTTGACCTTTTTTGTCGATTGGTGGCGGTGCAGAGATTTGAACTCCGGACCTAGCGAATATGAGTCGCTTGCTCTGACCAGCAGAGCTACACCGCCATTTGAAAACGCCCCATAGGTTGGTAATACCGAAGGGGCGAAAGGATTGTTGGTTGCGGGGATAGGATTTGAACCTATGACCTTCGGGTTATGAGCCCGACGAGCTACCAGACTGCTCCACCCCGCGATAAGTGGAAAGACAGATATAGATAATTTTACGACGGATGTCAATATTTTTTTTCGAAAGGATCTGTTTTTCCCGATTGCGCGCCTTCGGTAACGTCATCTGTGCATGAATAGCAGGGGCAGGAAGCACGATGTTATTCCTTGTCCGGGATGGCAATAGCCCCTTTACCGAGCTTTCCGGCCAGTTCTTTTGCCGCATCCGGATCAAGACGCTTGCCGACACGAACCCGATACCAGGTGCCCTTGTCTCCCTGATGAGATTCTACGATGTTGACATTGTAGCCCTTGGCAGCCAGTTTGCTGCGAACTGTTTCAGCTTCGGATTTGAGGCTGTACGAGGCTACCTGGACGGTGAGCCCGTTTGCCTCCTGACGCAGTGTCGGTTTTGCCGGTGCAGCCTGACCAGGCTGCGTTTGCACGTTCTCGTCATTTTGAGGCGGAGCAGGTTTGGTTAAATTGGTGGGCATGGCAGCCTGGAGCGGTTGTTTGGCTGGCTTATCTTCCTTGGTATTGACACCGCTCCCCAGTACCGTGCTTTTTTGTCCACTGGGGAGTGTTTTATAAAAGCTGAGCGGCGGTTCGGTTGTTACCTGTCCATCTCCGGCGGGTGCTGTTTGCTGAGAGGAGTTCCCGGCTTGTCGTGGCTGCGCAGGGAGGGGGAGTGGGGTGGGAGCCGTTGGCTGTTGCTGTGGCGGCTGCGCTTTCGGTTGTTGTGGTGAATTCTCAAGGCTTTGCTGTTCCATCGCGGCCTTGAACGCTTTTTTCGCGGAACGCTGGGAAAACGTCCAGCCACCGCCAAAGCCAATCGCGAGAGATATAACCGCGGTAATAACGAGAAGCAATACCCCTCCTCCGGATGATTCTTTTCGAGGACGGCTCTGGCTTGGCTGGGGAGAACTGCATGATTTTTTTGGTTCACTGTAGTCAATACGCATTGTGGCCTCCGCTACATTCGTTCCGGTGCCGATATGCCCAGGATGGTAAGGGCGTTTTTAAGGGTTTGGGCAGTCCGCTTCAGGAGGTAGAGCCGAGCCGCTGTTAGTGCCTGATCTTCACTGATTACACGATTTTTATTGTAGAAACTGTGGAAACAGCTTGCAAGCTCACTCAGGTAATACGTTAAGCGATGCGGCTCAAAATGCACGGCGCAGTCATCGATCGTATCTGGCAGCGCCGTCAGCAGCTTGATCATCTGCATATCTTCGGGAGTAGAGAGGCAGGACAGAGCGCTGACTGCCGGTTTTTCAGGGGCAACGAACCCTTTTTCGGCGGCATTCTCAAAAATGCTGCAGATCCTGGCATGGGCATACTGGACGTAATAGACCGGGTTTTCGTTGGTCTGCTGTTTGGCGAGGTCAATGTCGAATACCAGTTGGGCATCAGGTTTGCGCATCAGAAAAAAGAAACGGGTGGCATCGCGCCCGACCTCGTCGATCAGGTCGCGCAGGGTGACATAACTGCCGGCCCGTTTGGAAATTTTCACCTCTTCGCCGCCGCGCATGACGGTCACCATCTGGTGCAGTACATATTCGGGCCAGCCCTGCGGAATGCCGACATCAAGGGCCTGAAGACCGGCGCGGACACGGGTAACGGTGCTGTGGTGATCAGAACCCTGCTCGTTGATTACTCTGGTAAATCCGCGTTCCCACTTGGCTTGATGATACGCTACATCCGGTACAAAATAGGTATAACTGCCGTCGGATTTGCGCATGACGCGATCTTTATCGTCTCCGAAAGCGGTTGAGCGAAGCCAGAGAGCATTGTCCTGTTCATAGGCGTGTCCGTTGGCGATCAGCTGCCGAACAACCGCATCAACGCGCCCCTCGCTGTAGAGTGCCGATTCCAGCGTGTACACATCGAATTTTACGTCAAATGCCTCAAGATCAAGATCCTGTTCGCGGCGAAGCCAGGCAACGGCAAAGCTTCGGAGGTTTTCACTATTCTCCGGGTCGCCGCAAGCCGTTGTATGCTGGTCGGTGGCTTCGACGGTTTCTCCGGCCATATAGGCACGTGCCACATCCTTGATATACTCTCCCTGGTAACCCCCATCCGGCCAGCGCGGGTCGTCCGGCTCGATTCCGAGGCAGCGCAGCTGGACGGAGAGGGCAAGGTTGCTGATCTGGACGCCGGCGTCATTGTAATAGAATTCACGCGTCACATCCCAGCCGGCAGCATCAAGCACCCGGCAAAGGGTGTCGCCGATTGCCGCTCCACGGCCATGACCGATATGCAACGGCCCGGTTGGATTGGCACTGACAAATTCCACCTGGACTTTTTTTCTGCCGCCACTTGTCGTATGGCCATACCGGTCACCCTCAGCCTCGATCTCAAGAAGGGCGGTTTGCCATGCCGTTTGCGATACAAACAGGTTGATGAAACCGGGGCCGGCAATCTCGCATTTTGCCAACAGACCGTCACCGGTATCCAGGTGTTTGAGGATAATCTCGGCAACCAGGCGCGGTGCTTTGCGTTCACCCTTTGCCAGTTGCATGGCGATGTTGCAGGAAAAATCGCCATGATCCGGATTGGCCGGATGGCCGATGATGATTGCCGGCAGTGGGAATGTCGTCAGTTCCTGCGCCGTGTGGGCTTTTATCAGCGCGGATTCAAGCAGCGGGGCTATTCGGTTTCGCATCATTGTATGGACTGTTCTTTCTGATCGATTGGTGTGCCGGCATCCTCAGCATCACCCTTAATGCTGACATCTCTGGTAAAATCAGGGCATCTCGCACCCCCGTCGGGGATGCAGAATCGTTTTGAGCAGTTTTCGCGCCAGGCACAGACTGCGCAGCTTTGACGTGGCATGGTGTACGTCCTGAATTACGGTTGTTTTTTATCCTGTGGGAACTGGTAGATGACTTCATTGCTGCGTACAAGTCCGAAATCCTTGCGAGCGATTGTTTCGAGGTAGCGGCGGTCGGATTTGAGAGCAACAATCTCGCGTTTCAGCTTTTCATTTTCAGTCTTGTTGTCAGCCAGGCGTGCGTCGATTTTATTTTTGTCCTGCTTAAGTTCAAAAATGCGCAGGAGTCCCTTGTCACCGAAAAAAGTGAAGAAGAGGATGAATGTCAGGCATCCGCCCGGAATAATATACATCTTTTTTTGAAGGGGCAGATTGAACATTTACCCTTTCCTTATTTGTTCGGCAAAATACTTTGCAGTCCTCTTTAGTCCGTCATGCAGGGGGACCAAAGGCTCCCAGCCAAATTTTTCACCAGCCAGGGAAATATCAGGCTGGCGCTGTTTCGGGTCATCCTGTGGCAGTGGCTGAAAGATGATCTTCGACTCTGAGTCCGTTATTGTAATGATTTTTTCAGCAAACTCAAGGATTGTATTTTCCACCGGGTTGCCGAGATTGACCGGTCCGATAAAATCGTCGCATTCCATCATCCGGATCATCCCCTCCACCAGGTCCGAAACATAGCAGAACGAGCGGGTTTGGGAGCCGTTCCCGTATACGGTTATGTCTTCGTTCCGGAGTGCCTGCAGGATGAAGTTTGAAACCACGCGGCCGTCATTCTCCGCCATGCGGGGACCGTAGGTGTTGAAAATGCGGATGATGCGGATATCCACATTGTTCTGGCGGTGGTAATCCATCATCAGGGTTTCGGCCACCCGTTTGCCTTCGTCGTAACAACTGCGGATCCCGATCGGATTGACGTTCCCCCAGTAACTTTCCGTCTGTGGATGCACATGTGGATCACCGTAGACCTCCGACGTGGATGCCTGCAGGATGCGCGCTTTGACCCGCTTGGCCAGTCCCAGCATGTTGATGCTCCCCATGACGCTGGTTTTGATCGTCTTGACCGGGTTGTATTGATAATGTACCGGAGAAGCGGGACAGGCAAGATTGTAGATGCGGTCAACTTCGAGGAGAATCGGTTCGGTGATGTCATGTCTGACCAGTTCGAAACGATGGCTGTCCATAAGGTGAATGATGTTGTTTTTACTGCCGGTGAAAAAGTTGTCGAGGCAGATGACGTCATGTCCCTCATTCAGGAGGCGTTCGCAGAGGTGTGAGCCGACGAAGCCGGCGCCGCCGGTTACCAGTATGCGCATGTTATTTCGCTCCTGTGCAGATGTCGCCGCTGCAACGTCCGAGCGGAACATAGCTGAATCCGCCGGCGGCCATGCGATCCGGTTTGTACAGGTTGCGGCCGTCGACGATGGTTGGCGACCTGAGTGCCGCCTTGATACGGTCAAAGTCGGGATTGCGGTATTCGCTCCAGTCGGTAATGATTGTCAGGGCGTCGGCGCCATTGAGGATGTCATACTGGTTGTTGCTGTATTCGATCCGTTCCCCGAAGTGATGACGGGCTTCTTTAAGCGCTTCCGGATCATGGGCGCGGACAGAGGCGCCGGCGGCCAGCAGTCGCTCGATGATGGTGATGGCCGGGGCTTCACGCATGTCGTCGGTGCGTGGTTTGAACGAGAGTCCCCAGCAGGCGATGATGCGACCGGTGAGCGGCTGTTCCTCATCGGGAGAGCCGAGCAGCTTGATCAGTTTGTCGGCCAGAATTTCTTTCTGGAGTTCATTTACCTCTTCGACCGCTTTTAACAGCAGGAAGTCGTAGTTTGATTCTTCGGCGGTTTTGATCAGGGCTTTAACATCCTTGGGAAAGCAGGAACCACCGTAACCGGGACCGGGAAAGAGGAAGTCGTAGCCGATGCGGGAGTCGGAGCCGATTCCTTCGCGTACGGCCATGACGTCCGCTCCCATCCGTTCGCAGAGTCCCGCGATCTGGTTCATGAAGGAGATGCGGGTCGCAAGCATGGCGTTGGCGGCGTATTTGGTCATTTCGGCGCTGCGGATATCCATGACGATCATCCGGTTCTGCTTGCGCATGAAGGGGTCGTAGAGTTCTTTCATGATTTCGGCGGTGCGGACATTGTCACAGCCGATAACGACCCGGTCCGGTTTCATGAAGTCATCGATGGCGGCCCCCTCTTTGAGGAATTCGGGGTTGGAGACAACATCGAATTCCAGGTCGATGCCGCGGCTTGTCAACTCTTCCTGAATGGCGGCGCGAACCTTGTCGGCGGTGCCGACCGGAACGGTCGATTTGTCGACGACAATCTTGAAGCTGTTCATGGAACGGCCGATATCGCGGGCAACACCCAGGACATATTTGAGGTCTGCAGAACCGTCCTCGCCCGGCGGGGTGCCGACGGCGATAAAACAGACCAGCGAGGCTTTAACCGCTTCTTCCAAATCGGTGGTGAAGGAAAGGCGCCCTTCACCCTGATTGCGCAGGATCATTTCCTTGAGTCCCGGTTCGTAGATCGGGATGATCCCCTGCTTAAGCCCTTCAATTCGTGCCCGGTCGATGTCGACGGTGATAACGCTGTTGCCGCTTTCGGCAAAGCAGGCGGCTGCAACCAGGCCGACATAACCGGCGCCAAAAATACATATTTTCATGCACAGCTCCGAAGGTAAAATATAATTGGTACTCTATAACACACTATCCGGCTGTAATTCCAGAACTTCAAGCTCCATCCGGATCATTTTTCAATCTCAAGGCTTCACTGTATGCTTCGCTGCGTGAAACTCCTGAAATTACAGCTGCTTGTTTAGCGATGTCCTTGATCGAGAGTGATCCGTTGGCCATCAGACGGTGGAGCACGGTTTCCAGCGGCTCACACTCCTGCGAAACAGTATCGCCCGGTGCAATCAAGATGACTACCTCACCGCGCACAATCCCCTGTGAAACCGACGTCCTGACCTCCGATGCGGTGCCGCGGATACACTCTTCATATATTTTGGTGAGTTCCCGCGCAACAATTACTTGCCGCTCTCCCAGCACCTCACGGATATCGTTCAGAGTATCCAGCAATCGGTGTGGAGCTTCGTACAGTGCCAGTGTACCCGACAGGGCGCTCATCGCGCCAAGAAATGTGCGCCGTTTTCCCTGGCGTGAAGGGGGGAAACCGGCAAAGGTGAACATGTCGGTCGGGAGGCCGGAGGCTGAAAGGGCCGCTACGGCGGCACAGGCGCCCGGAATCGGCACAACCGGTATATTTTCGGCAACGGCGTCACGTACCAGTTGGTAACCGGGGTCAGAGATGCAGGGGGTGCCGGCATCAGATATCAGCGCCACGGATTTTCCCTGACGGAGCGCATTCAGAATCCGTTCTCCCTTGAATTGCTGATTATGGTCGAAATAGGAGGTCAGCGGCTTTGAAATGCTGAAATGATTGAGGAGTTTAAGCGAATGCCGGGTATCTTCGGCGGCGATCAGATCGACCTCTCCGAGGATGCGCACGGCCCGATAGGTTATGTCTTCCAGATTTCCTATCGGGGTGGCGATTATGTAGAGCGTGGCGGCTGCCATCAGCGTTGAGCCAGTGCCAGCTTAAGCGCTAATCCGGCAAAAATTGCTGCCGCCGCCCGATTAAGCACTTTTTGCGCAAACGCCGAGCGGCGGAATCGTTCGCCAAAAACTCCCGCCAGAATACTGATCGCACCAAAGACAATCAGCGTGGCGATAATAAAAATACCTCCCAGCAGCAGCAGTTGCACGGATAACGGGCCTTTGGCCGGATCGGTGAACTGTGGCAGAAACGCGAGGAAAAAGATCGATACCTTGGGGTTGGTGATGTTCATAATGATGCCGCGTCGGTAAAGTGCGCCGGCATTCAAACGGACCACGGCAGTTACCGGCCCGCTTTCGGCGCCAGCCCGGTAGGCTTGTACCGCCAGATAGAGCAGGTATCCGGCCCCGGCAAACTTAAGGCCGGTGAAGGCGACTGCCGACGCTTTGAAGAGTGCCGCCAGTCCGAAAGTGACCGCTGCCGTATGAAACAGCAATCCGGTACAGAGCCCCACTGTTACGAGCAGCCCCGCTTTGCGCCCCTGTTGGGCAGCCTGGGTCAATACAAACAGGTTGTCCGGCCCGGGGGAAAGTGCCAGCAGGATGGAAGTGGTAAAAAACATAAGGAGGATTTTGGATTCAATCATGCTGTTTTTCTCCTGTTTGATGAAGTAATTACGTGCATAATGGTGTACAAGGAGAGGGCTGTCAAGCGTGACGGCTGAATTAACTTAAATCTAGCAGATAGTTGCACACATAAAGGAGAACAGATGACCAGAATCATTCTCAACAAAAACGAAGAGCGCCGTATCAAGTCCGGCCATCCCTGGGTGTTCAGTAATGAGATCCGTGAGGTCGTGGGGGAACGAACTGCCGGAAAAGTGGCCGAATTGTATGATTCGGCTGGCGGCTTCATCGGCGTCGGCCATTACAATCCGCATTCGCTGATCGCTTTTCGGCTGGTGTCCCGGATTCGTGAGGAGATCGATTCGGCGGCATTTTTTGAGGGGCGGATTACGGCAGCGCTGGCTCATCGTCAGGCACGCTACTCCGGTTTGGCAACCTTCCGTGCCGTTTATGGCGAGAGCGATTTTCTGCCGGGACTGGTGGTGGACAGGTACGGTGATCATCTCTCACTGCAATTTCTCTCTGCCGGAATGGATTGTCGGCGCGAGCAGATTGTGGCGGCGCTCCGGAACGTATTCAATCCGGCGGGTATTATCGCGCGCAATGATGTTGCCGTTCGCAAACTGGAAGGGCTAGATGAAAAAGTGGAACTGCTCTGGGGGGAAATTCCCGAGCGGGTTGAGATGGAAGAAAACGGGCTCCGCTTTCAGGTTAATCTGCGCGAAGGGCAGAAGACCGGCGGTTTCCTCGATCAGAAACAGAACCATCTGCTTCTCAGCCATATCAGTGCCGGGAAAAAAGTGCTCGACTGCTTTTGCTACACCGGCGGCTGGGCAGTTCATGCCGCGTCGTTTGGCGCAGAGTCGGTGCTGGGGGTCGATATTTCGGCCCGGGCCGTGGGGCAGGCCAGCAGCAATGCCAAACTGAACAAGGTGTCCGGGCGGGTGCGTTTTGAGGAGTGCGATGCTTTTGAGCGCCTCCGTTCGTTGTATCAGGAAGGAGAGCGATTCGGCGTGATAGTGATGGACCCGCCCGCCTTCGTCAAGAGCCGGAAAAATATTGCCGAAGCGACCAAGGGGTATCTGACCGTCAACCGCCGCGCATTGGAACTGCTGGAGCCGGGTGGTTATCTCATCACCTGTTCCTGCTCGTTTCACATGGGACGCGAAGCGTTCCGCGATATGTTGATTCAGGCGGCACGGTTGGCCAAGCGCGAAGTGCGGCTGGTGGAAACCTGCAGCCAGGCGTCGGATCATCCGGTGTTGCTGTCGTTTCCGGAGTCGGAATATCTGAAATGCTTTGTGCTGCAGGCGGTATGAACGGTCTTGAATCCGGAATATAACTGACTGTGAAAGGAACCAACCATGAAAACCTCTCTTGATGATTTTCAAGGGTTATCTTCGGAGCAGATGCACCGGTTTATTCACTTTCCTTTCGAGAGTCCTGATCTTGTTACCTTTCCGGTCAGTCTTGATACGATTCCGGAAGCCTCAATTCTTACCCTCTTCAACCTGCTGACCGCTGCTATCGATGATAACGGGCTGAAAATGACCTCTACCGGAAACCTGCCCCGGAATTTTTGCCGCGAGGCTGCCAAGGCATTTTGGGGGGAAGAGGAGTATGCGCACTGGTCACGTTATGGTGAGATTCGATCAGAAGACCAGTTTACCGAACTGAATGTAACCAGATTGGTGGCCGGATTGGCAGGTCTTGTCAGAAAGTACAAGGGAAAGTTCATCATCGGCAGGGAATGCCGAAAGCTGATGGCAGAACAGGGGATGGCAGGAATCTATCCGCGCCTGTTTCGGGCTTTTGTCACGGAATACAACTGGGGCTACGGAGACCGAATGCAGGAAATCCCGATGGTTCAGCATGCCTTCCTGTTTACGTTCTATCTGCTGAACAAACATGGCGCGGAGTGGCAATCGAGCCGGTTCTATGAGGACAGCTTCCTAAAGGCATTCCCGATGGTGTTACAGCAGGTGAAACCGATTGGCGCCTACTATACGCCGGAAAAGATGTTGCGAAGCTGCTACTCGTGGCGTTGTCTGGAAAGGTTTGCCCGGTTCATGGGATTGGTGGAAATCGAGCGTGACCAAGCCGAGAAGTACACTGCTGATTTTCGTGTGAGAAAACTGCCGCTTCTGGATCATGTTGTTACGTTCCATTTGTGAACAGGTTCTGTTTTTTCGCTTCAATTCGGTCCTATGACATATTCTGTCATGCATCTGTGTTACCCTCTCCCTCATGATCACTATTCCCCTTGAACAACGCCTGGAAATCCTGGCAGATAGCGCTAAATATGACGTCTCCTGCTCTTCCAGTGGCAGTAATCGTGCCGGCAGAGCGGGGGCTCTCGGCAGCACGTCAGTCAGCGGTGTCTGCCATACCTGGACTGCCGATGGCCGCTGCATTTCATTGCTAAAAATCCTTCTCACCAATGCCTGCATTTATGACTGCGCCTACTGTCTTAATCGGCGCTCCAACGATATCCACCGCGCAATGTTCACCTCCGACGAAATTGTTGAGCTGACAATGAACTTCTATCGCCGCAACTATATCGAAGGGCTGTTTCTCAGCACCGGCGTGATCCGTTCCGCAGACTATACGATGGAACAGCTGATCGCCGTAGCGCGCCGGTTGCGGGAGGTGGAGCGCTTCAATGGCTATATTCACTTGAAACTGGTGCCGGGGGCCGATCCACTGCTGATTGCCCAGGCCGGGCGTTATGCCGACCGGGTCAGCATCAACATAGAACTCCCGAGCCGCCGGAGCCTGGCGCTGCTGGCGCCGGACAAGCCGCGGGAAATGGTGATCAACCCGATGCGGCAGGTCAGCGGCCTGATCGTTGAAGCTCGGGAGGCCCGGAAGGAGTCGCGCCGTGCGCCCCGTTTTGCTCCGGCCGGGCAGAGCACCCAACTGATTGTCGGCGCTACGCCGGAGAGCGACCGGGAGATCATTACGCTGACGGAGGGGCTGTACAAAAAGCTGGAGTTGAAGCGGGTCTATTACTCGGCCTTTGTGCCGGGGTCGAGTGACAACCGGCTGCCGATGATGCCGGCTCCACCGCTGCTGCGTGAACATCGTCTCTATCAAGCGGATTGGCTACTTCGGTTTTACGGCTTTGCCGCCCATGAACTATTGGATGAAGCGCGCCCCAATCTGGATATGCGTTTCGATCCCAAAAGCGACTGGGCGCTACGGCATCCGGAACTGTTCCCGGTGGAGGTCAACCGGGTTGACTATGAACTGCTGTTGCGGGTACCGGGGATCGGTGTCCGTTCGGCCCAACGGATCGTGCAGGCCCGGCGCGGCAGCCGTCTGGGGGAAATTGAACTGAAAAAACTGGGGGTGGTGTTGAAGCGTGCCCGCTATTTTTTGACTGCAGGCGGACGCTATCTGGGGGGGATCAGGCTGGACGGGCCCCGTCTTATGGAACGTATGCTGGCGCCGGCACGCCGCCCGGCACGCCTGGATCAACTGGATCTGTTTGCCTCCCTGCCGGATGCTTCCGCGTTGACGGGGGAGTTGTGATGATAACGTACCGCTACGACGGCAGTTTTGAAGGTTTCATCTGTGCCGTGGCCGCGTGCCTGGAGGGGGGAGATGGACAACCGGAGTTTGTTCAAGGTTGCGCCGTTCAGATGGCCGGGCTCTTTGCCGGTGAGGTATGCGAGGTGGCGACGGTGCGGGAGAGAGCTATGGCGTTCCGGAAGCGCTTTGTGGAAGCGGTATCGCAGGAAGCATTTGCCACGGCGCGTTATGCGTTTCATAGCCGGAAGGCGGGGGGGGAGCTGCTATTGTGGCGCTATCTCGCGTTAGGGCTGAAAATGGGGGAACGTTTCTGCCTGATGTTGGCAGAGGAACCGGTGCATTCGATAAACCGGCTTGCGCGGCAGGTGTTGTGCGAAGCCCACAAGTACAAGGGATTTATCCGTTTTCGCGAAGTGGAAGCCGGGTTTCTCTACGCCCGGATTGAGCCGGAGGCTGACATACTCCCCTTTATCGCTCCACACTTCGTCGAGCGGGTCGGAGACCGCCTCTGGATGATTCACGACCTTGGGCGCAATCAGGCTGCACTGTACGATCTTAAATCATGGCGTCTGATCAGGGATATCGAGCTGGCTGCCGATCCTGCGTTTACTGATGCCGAACAGGAGTACACCTCCCTCTGGCAGCGCTATTTTCAGCGCCACGCCATTAAAGAACGGCATAATCCGAAACTGCAGCAGAAGCACGTGCCGCTGCGGTACCGAAAACATCTGGTTGAATTTACATCCCCCGACCCCTCCTTTGACAAAGGGGAGTCTACAAACCGGTGATGTCCTTATCTTTCGGATATTCCACCAGGATGCCGAAGGTCAGTTCCTTCTTCTCTCCGGCCAGCAGCTGGGTTTTCCAGATCACTGTCCCGTCGCTTTTGACCTCAGCCGGTTTGAGGGACGGTTCCTCCAGTGATACTTTGATCTCCTCATCGCCAGCCACCGGCAACTGGTCACGCAGGGTGAGGGTCAGCGGCGTTTTACGGAAATTGTTCATCTCAATACGATAGCGGTAGCTGACCCGGTTCTTGCCGAACAACCCCGCCTCCTTGTGCTGTTTCAATTCCTCCCGTTTGACCGTCACCTGATCGTCGTTACCGAAAAACAGATCGAACTTTTCACCGGCGGCAATCTTGTTCAAGTGGGAACTGCCGGTGAAGCCGGTGCCGATAAAGGTATTGACTTTGCCCGGCAGGAGCGGGTAGGGGGCGCTGTTAACAAGTTCAGATTTGAGAAAGACCGCCGGAGAGAGTTTCGGCACCGAGAGGTATTCGATGGTGACCGGCAACCGTTCAACAGCTACGACCGTATTGTGGCGGGTGCCGTCGGACGGGATGTCAACTGCGCGGGGAATATGGAAGGATACGGACGACTGCTCATCGCTGATCCGGGCAACGGCAAACGATGCCGGCGCTTCTTCACTGTTTATCATGTCAAGAGCGCCGGAATCCATCTCTCTCCGGGCAGATTTTTTTACCGCTTTGCCGAATGTCATCGGCGCAGCAGCCATCACCTTTGGCATAACCGGTTGTGGGCGGTAAAAAAATATCTGCCACGGCGTCAGTTCCGGCGGCGCGCCACCGATGGCCGGTCGGGCGGTGGAAAGGGTCAGATCGACAGTGCGCCACTCTTCGCCGGTCTGCTGGCGGATCATGGCCTGAAAGGTCAGGTCGGCAGACGTGCCGTCTGATGCCAGACGAACATCGTAGGAGGGCTCCCAGCCTGCCTGGGAGATCATTGCCGTCAATTCAAGCGTCAGGCTTCCCGAGCGGGTGACCTCCACCGCGACTTCGACGGTTTTTACCTCTTTGCGGTTCGAACCGGTCGCCTCATTCTGCTGGCGGCGCAGGGCGTCGATCTTGTCCTTAACGACCTTCTTGTCAAACTCGATTCCCCGGATCTGCTCTTCGGCCTTGCTCACTCCCGTGCCTACAAAAGCGGAAGCGTCCTGCAACTCTGCCGAGGTTGGCCGGCCAATGGCCAGCTCTTTGGAGATACGATCTCCCCAGGCGACGCGGATCGATTCGAGGAAGGACTTTTGCGCCGTGATGCCGGCTTTTTTTGCATCCAACCCGGCACTCTGTTTCTCCAGGATTTGAATTTCATCCTGCAATTCCTGGACGCGCTTCTCGCCGCTCTGCTCCAGAAAAATCCGCTTGATTTCGAGTCCCGTTATGGTCGTTGTGGCGGTTCCTTTGCCATCTACCCGTACCGAGTCGTCCAGTATCAGGGCCGGCAGGGATTCAAGAGCGATCAGGTAGTTTCCGGGCTTGAGGGAGAGAGTTGA
>CAIYZD010000606.1 GCA_903930585.1 uncultured Geobacteraceae bacterium
CCCCTGCCTTTCAGAAAATCCCTGCCGAAATAACGGAGGATTGCCATCCGGTCTTTTTCAAGACCTTCCACATATTTCCCGTAGACTTCGTAAACCATTTGCTTCGATGCATGCCCCATCAGGCTGACCAGACGGTTTTGGTCGATCCTGATGCAAAGTGCCCAAGCAGCAAACGTGTGGCGGGTTGTGTACGGCTTGCGGTATTTTATTCCAGACGCTTTCATTGCCTTGACCCATACCCTGCGTTGGAACAGTTCCGCGGTGAAAGTGTCGCCATCTTTCATGGTAAACAGATACTCGCTGGTAGCTTTACTCTGCATGTGTTCAAGAATTTCAGCGATTGCCTGGGTTATGGGGATGCGCCGTTCGCGGTAGCCGTTTTTCAGCTCATCTTTCTCCACATCCCGAACAATTGATTCTTCGATGTAAAGATAGCCATCCCGGATATGCTGATGTTTAATAGCGGCAATCTCTGAAGCAATAATACCAGTCAGTACCATTAGCTTGGCGACCGGATGATAGAACTCGTCCATGGCGGCCAATAATGTTTCCCACTCGTTGAACCGGAAGACATCAACTTTCTTTTTGCCTTTTTTTGGCAGACTCTTTTTGATTCCTTTTAGCGGGTCAAAAATCATCCAGCGATGTTCGATAACGGCATCATCCCAGACCGTCTTGAAAATTTGCAGGGTATTAACCATTGTTGATCGTGCCAGTTTCTTTCCAATATTCGGCCCGTCACGGTGTACCAACGTTGCAACAAACTCCTGCATGGTCACACCGGTAATATGAAAGAAGCTCATGTCCTTGAAGTAGGAGAGCAACCGGAACTCAATTACCGACTTGAAGTCCTGCTGTTTTTGTTGCGGATAATTTGACCATACCCGCGTATACCACTTTCTAACATAATCACCGAACGTCACCGCTTTTGGAGTCGGCGCATATTCGCCTTTCTCAATGCGGGTGTGGAACTCTTTTTCCACTTCGCTGGCACCTGGGAACAATTTGGCAAACTCCAGAGTGCCTTCGTTTTTCATTTTCAGGATCTGTTCAAGCATGGCCTCCGCTTTGCGCCGGTTGGCACTGTCATCGTTCAGGCCGGTAGATTTTTCAATCCTGATGCCATGGTAAAAGAAGTCAAAATACAATTTCTTTGTTCCCCGCTTGTTTGCGATACGCCCTTCGTTTCGCTTGTTGTCAAAGACCGATATATCAACTGCTGCATTACCTGCCATTTGATACCCCTTTCGTAAAACTTCACTCCGGGGCATCCGTCCAGAGAGAACTATACCTCGAGTCCTGATAACTAGCAATGAACTTGCAGATAATCAGGGTCAAGAGCGCAACAATTCCGGCCACCCTTACCATTTCTTACGAGAGTAGGGCGATGTGCCTCGGTGGCCGACTGCCTTAGCAGATTTTCAAACAATTCTTTACTCCAGACAATTCTCACAATGCGACCAATTCTCAGTACATGACGCCCGGTTTCCAAGCGTCCCGTAGCCAGCCAGTTATAGGCTGTGCTGCGACTGATTCGCATCAGCTTGGCGAATTCTTCGATGGATAGTAATGTCATATCTGACGTAGTGTTCACATAGGCACCTGATAGCAAAATTCTGCTTCTTATATATAAGATCAGGTAGGTGTCCGGTTTTTGTGTCCAAGTACAAGAAGTGACATCAAAGAGGGCTATGAAGGGGGTTTTTGATGAATACCTTCAGACAGCGCAAAATAATTTGTACTTGCACTGCACGCAGATACCGTATATACTGTATTCATGCGAAATATTAATAAAAAAGAGATTAACATCCTTCTCACTCCCCGACAGCATAGTATTATCGCTAAGCTGAAGGAGACGGGGATCAATATGTCCAGCCTGTCCAGGCTGGCAATTCGTAAGTTTGGTGAATTCAGTCTTCAGCAGGATGATGGGGACGGCGCAAAGTCAAAGCGTGTTGTGCTTTATCTCGAAGGTGAGGATGTCGACAAGCTCGAAGTAATAGCTGCACGTGAAGGCATCACTAAATCGGAAACATTACGCAGACTCCTCGCTATATATCTTTCGGTTAACGAACAAGCCTTGAACCAACTATTCTAAACACCAATTTTTATCCCGGTGTATTTTTTTCTTGACTTTATACAGCATATACTGTATATTATTTTTATCAATTGAAACAAAACAACACCGCATTCAGAAGGAGATTCACAATGAAAAAATTGTATGTAATAGCCGCTATCACCATTACCGCAAGTGCCGTCTACATAACAAATTCGGAACTTCTTGAACACGCCAGTCATTACCTCCATTGGCTGACGATCATCGTTAGTGGCCATCACATTGTCGACGAATTCGCCAACGCAATACACCATAAGAACGCTGATGCGGTGATCTGATGCTCGCCGGAAATAGCCGCTTCCGAGAGATTTACTGAAAAGAACGATCAGTGGAAGAACTATTCAATGCCTTCAAAAGATGTGCTTCGATGCGTTTTGCTACGAGAGAATTATTCTCAATGCTCTCGCCCAATATCGAACTTTGCACCTTTATCGTATCGAATATTAATGACATCATGTGCTGTACCATGCTGATGAGAACCTTATTAGATTTCAACTGTGTTTCAACGAGATCATTGTCAATAGACGGCGCATTAATTGAGTTCGTTGCAACTGAAAACCAGTCGGCATTAAGCTGTGAAATCAAAGTGCTTTTATCGTTACTTAACGAAGCTACTTTTTCCTTCTCAGATGCAAGATTGGCCTCAGCAACGGCAAGGCACTTTTCAACGTTAATCCTGGCGGCTATTGCCTCGTTTTTTTCCTGAATAATCCTGTCAATGGCAGCGTTCTGATTTTCCAGAAGTATTGTTTTTGTTTTCAACTCATAGCGAAGTTCGGCAACATCGGTAAATGCCGTATTCGCCCTGCGTTGTTCCAACAAGACATGCCCTGTCAGAGCCTCAAATTGTTGATCATGATTTTGTGATTGTCTGCGCAGTAGTTCGTTTTGTGCCGAAAGATCACATATATTCTGCAAGTATTCTGATTTCTCTGCTTCAAGCTCAGCACACCTGTCAGACAGAGCATCGGCATCCGCTTTTTCAACGGCAAGTTGCAGCGAAAGTTCCGATTTTGCCTCTGACACATGCATATTGACAAATTCGAAGAAGGGAGTGCTTATTGCTGGCGGCAGTTCTGCAATCACCTCTTTCTGTTTTTGATGAGAAGCTCTCCAACGCTGTAGATGCCGGTGAATAGTTGAATCGCTGCCTCCTCCCAGCTTTTCGCGCACATTGTGATTGGTAGGTATAATGCCACCAGCACTGAGGCCGTCGGCCACTGATGCCACTTCTTCGTATAACACTCCAGCTTTTGGCATGGTATGCTCCTTTGCGTAACGTAACGTAATGGACTGATTACGTTACGATGCTTTACTTGCACTGTAATATTTGCTTAACAATCTATTCTGACGGTTCAACATCTACCGCAGCATACGGAACCCCGCTCTTGGCATAGCTCGCTCCTTTGGGTAACGTAATGTAATGTAATGTAATGGGTGAAATACATTACGTTACTGGCCACTGCATATATGGTCGACATGTCTTTCAGGCACAAAAAAAGCCCCGCAAGACGCAGATATGGCGTCAGACGAGGCTTCGATAGACAATGGCAACATCCGACTGTGTCGGAAACAGTTGCTGTAGGTTTGATAATATATCCGGACATGTTTATTTTATCCCCAGATAATGCGTAGTAATCTCAATTCTGTTATGTCCGAGCTCATGAGAGACAACGCCGAGAGATTTCTCATAACCAGCACCTTGGGCCTGAAGTTCCGCAAACCTCTCTTTTGCAAAATTCCAGCGTAACCCATGACTGCCGTTGTAATCTTGACCAGTTAACTTGGCAGCGTTTTTTAGACTCAAACGATAGCCATCGGTGTTAACGGTAAGATGTCCATATTTGCTGATGTGTTCAACAATTTGCTGATAGGTGTTCGGAGAGACGAGGGCAGTACCCGGTTTCCCTCCTTTGCCTAAGTAATCAATTAAGCCGACAATCCTGCCAGTGTGAATATCTTTTGCCAGACCTCTCAGCTGTTCAGCAGAAATAGAACTGGCACCGGCAATCCTTAGCCCGCTTTCGTGCTGAATTTTTGCAACTAATTGGTGTTTTTGATTAGCTACTGTATAGTGGACCCCAGATTCCGGACAATAGTTTAAGATGGTAGCCTGCGATAAAAAGGAGCAGGCAATGAGCGAAAAGAATCGTAAAAGTTTCACCAGTCAGCATAAGGCGAAAGTCGC
>CAIYZD010000607.1 GCA_903930585.1 uncultured Geobacteraceae bacterium
ATGAGTTGACCGAAGCCAAAGAGTCGCTCCAGGAGCGGGCCGGGGAGATGGAACAGCTGAACAGGACGCTTGAGACACGGGTACAGGAAGAGGTCTCCAAAAACCGCGAGAAGGACAACTTTCTGATACAGCAGGATAAAATGGCCTCTATCGGTCAACTTGCGGCAGGTGTTGCCCACGAGATCAATAACCCCATCGGCTTTATCACCAGCAATCTTTCCACTCTGGACAAATATCTTGATCGTCTGGGAGAGTTCATTGCGGCACAAGACCGGGCTCTGGCTGCGGGGGAGAGTGGCGACGTAGTCAACATACGGGAAGTGCGCAGGAAGCTCAAGATTGACCATATTCTTGATGACGTCAAACAATTGATTGCCGAATCCCAGGACGGCAGCAGCCGGGTTCAGCGCATTGTCCAGGACCTGAAGACGTTTTCCCGGCTGGATAATCCTGACTCCTCCGTCATCGACCTTAACAACTGTCTGGAGACGACCATCAACATTGCCTGGAATGAAATCAAATATGTTGCAACAATCAATCGGGAGTACGGAGAAATTCCCCCGGTCAGTTGTCATCCCCAGCAGATCAACCAGGTCTTTCTCAACATTCTGATCAATGCATCACAAGCCCTGGAGGGACAGGGAAATATCACGATCCGTACCTGGTGCGAAGCAGATGATGTTTTCGTAGCGGTCAGCGATACCGGTAAAGGAATGCCGCCGGAAATAATCGGCCATATTTTCGAACCGTTTTTCACAACCAAGGATGTGGGTAAGGGAACAGGCCTCGGACTCTCCATCAGCTACGACATCATCAGAAAGCATAATGGTGACATAAAAGTAGAGAGTACGCCCGAAGTGGGAACAACCTTTACCGTCAGATTGCCGTTATCGCAGAAAACGCCTGTTTGACTTCATGACGTCTGATAAAGGCCGGGCTGCTTTAGCGCAAAAGCAACCCGGCGCCTGTGGTTAACCGATTATTAAAAATGAAGTACTACGCCGCCTCTGCAACTCCGACGTTGTCCTCATCATCCGCCTCCATGATTCCGAACTCCATCAGCAGATCTTCCAGATCTTCCATTTCCAGCGGCGTGGGAATTACCAGCATCTTGTTATCATTGATCTTCTGCGCCAGAGCGCGGTATTCCTGAGCCTGGGGATGCTCCGGGGAATATTCGATGACGGTCATGCGCCGCATCTCCGCCCGCTGTACCTGATTGTCACGCGGCACGAAATGGATCATCTGTGTACCGAGCTTTTCGGCCAGCGCGGTTACCAGTTCAAACTCCTTGTCGGTCTTCCGCGCATTGCAGATCAGGCCCGCCAGACGAACCTTACCCGATGTGGCATATTTGAGAATACCTTTGGATATGTTGTTGGCGGCATACATGGCCATCATTTCTCCGGAGCAGACAATATAGATCTCCTCCGCCTTCCCTTCGCGAATCGGCATGGCAAACCCGCCGCAGACAACATCGCCCAGAACGTCATAAAAGACAAAATCCAGATCCGGCGTATAAGCGCCGTTCTCCTCCAGAAAATTGATGGCGGTGATGACGCCGCGACCAGCGCAGCCGACACCCGGCTCAGGGCCGCCTGACTCGACACATTTGACACCGGCATACCCGATCTTCATTACCTCGTCAATCTCCAGGTCCTCGACCGTTCCCAGTTCGCGCACCAGATCCATGACCGTGTTCTGTGCCTTAGCGTGCAGGATCAGGCGGGTTGAATCGGCCTTCGGATCACAGCCGACGATCATGATTTTCTTACCCAACGCCGCAAGACCGGCCACCGTATTCTGGGTTGTCGTTGACTTGCCGATGCCGCCTTTTCCATAAATCGCAATCTGTCTCATGTGAATCTCCCTCGTCCCTCGTGGTGGACGCCAGTAGTGTATTGGGGTGGCGAAATGAGGCGCCTCATGGTATCTGAATCAAGATCTCCATGATCCCCCCCCTTTTGAGCGGCGTGCTCCATTCATGTCTATTCTTAACCAAACATCGGTCACAAAAAAAACGCCCCGCATCTCATGGCTGAGAGCGGGGCGTAGATGCCGGGTTGACAGAGTTTGATGGTTGTCCTGGCAACAATCCTGCCGTCACCGTACTACGAGCAAATACACTATCCATGCCAAACGATTATGAAATTCGTCAAACCGTGAATCCACGGGGTTCAGGCCGGTAAAGCCTGCCCAGGGATATCTGCATCCATGGGCAAATATGATCATCTTCTATACAGGGTGACCGGTAACGATGCACCGTAATATACCTATCTATTACCCGGACAAAAGCGTACAATCGATCACGTCAGACAAGGAGAAATCATGAATATCAAACGAGGCATCGTCGTTAGTCATACCGGAGCAATCGAATGGGGAGCCGGCAAAGTCGTGGAAGTGACTCCGCTCAAAGCGACAATCCAGTTCAGTGACGGTATTATCAGGAAGATAGCCTCTTCCCATTACACCACCCTCCAGCCCGCCGATCCGGAATCTTTCGTACCGATCCCCGACAGGATAACGGCTGCAAAGATGCGGGCGACCCCAAAAAAGGTCAAGAAGGTCGTCATAACCGGCAGTTCCAGCGAGCAGGTGCCCCGTCAGGAAGGCGAAGCCGGACCGCTCTAGGAGAGGAGTTGTTTATTGGTTCCCGGTCCACCCCTGAAGAGCCGTTTCGAATGTCTCGGCACCCGCGTTCAGGTACAGGGTGCCGTCGGAAATGGTCATGTCCCAGTTAATTGAGCGATCCAGTGTGGCGGCCAGACGGGAGATAAATGCCTGATCGAACCGGATTATCGTCAAATTTACCACCCCATTGAGCTTTGCACTGTGCTGCTGTTCCCAGTTCGGCAACGCCCTTCCGCAGGCGATCAGGGCGACCCGTTCCGCATGACGACCGGCTTTGATGAGACGATCCGGCTCCGGCAATCCCACCTCCACCCAGAGCAGCACCCGGTCATCCGCTCCTTTCAACCAGAGATCAGGTTCATCTCCGGCGCCGACACCCTTGGTGAACGAAAGTCCGGGTTCGTAAAAAAGCGCATATGCGAGCAGTCTGGCCACAAGACGTTCTTCGGTTTCCGATGGGTGACGGGCAACCGTCGCCGGTAACGCTTCGTACACTCCCCGGTCAACATCGGAAAGCTGAATAGTGACCCGGTATATGGTTGATGGTAATGCCATGCGACTGGTATCCTTTACTCGTGCAGGTACGTCACTGCATCCGGAGCTCTGTTGTTGAGGAGAGGTAGTGACCGCACTCACCCCTGCTGAGTCCTACGGTGTGATATTCACCTCGGTCCCGATGCGGATCCGGTGAGCCAGCGCCATGCCCTCCGCATTATCCATGACAAAACACCCTCCCGTCACCCGGTGTCCGACCCGCTTCGGGTTATTGTTGCCATGTATCCGGTAAATTGCCCCTTTTTTCGTCCTGTGCGACAGGGCAATCTTGAACGGCCCCATGTAGTTCAATGGCAGCCCGGGCGCCACCGCAGCCGGAAGCTCGATCCCACGTTCACGGAATACCTGGCGGGAATACGGGGTTGGATACCACCAGGGATTGAAATAAATACCGGTCACGTGGCCAAGGCCAAGCGGATAGGTCTTGAGCCCCCTGACGGCAGTACCCACCGGATATTCCGCGACAAGCACTTTCTCCGCAGCGCCTTTTTTCTCGTAAAGCATCAGAACGTTACGACCGATGCTGATTTCCACGAAGTAGGAGACCGCGATATCGGACGTAACAACTTCCTCACGGTCCGGGCGACTAGCCGGAACGGTATCGGCACCTGCGCAGGGGAGAGCCGCAAGGAGAGCCATAAACAGCACAATGACGGGTATCGTTACCTTCATGGCGATCCGTCCGGAGCATGCACGCAGATTTGCAAAAACGGTATAGTCCGGACAATCGGTGGGGACCTCACGCCTTGAGGCTCAACAACTGCTTCGTCATATCGTCCGCAGCCTTGATTACCGTGAGATTTACCTTGAAGCCCTGCGTATTCGAAATGAGATTTGTAGCCTCACGGGAAATATCGACCGTATCCTGGGTAGCCGTTGCCGTAGCACTCACCCCGCCACTCCGGTTCTCCTGAAACGAGACGCGGGAAGCCTTGAAATCGGTGGTATTCAGATTGGCCACATTATGTGCGGTTACCTGCTGGCTCGCGCCAAATGCCTGCAACGCGCTTCCTGAAATGCTGTTAATGCCGGACATGTCACCCTCCAAACCTTCTTCAATCAGGACTACGTACAGAACGTGAGGAACATTATAGCATTTCGCCGGCAAAAGGAGAAGCCGTCATCTGAAGGAGTCGAACGAAGCATCACCCTTCATTCATTTAGTCTCAATAGCCGGCGCCCTTCCGCTTCTCGTGTTTTCAGACAAAATAGCCTCTGCATGATCAATATGGATCTAATGGTTTCCATGAATAGACTATTTTCAGGCAAGTTACGGCTGTCAAGTTACGGTTTGCCAAAGGAAAATGTCTCTGCTATCGAACCATATTATTCAACAAAAGAGATGGGTACCGGTATAGGACTGTACTATAACTCTTACCTGCCAACATCCCCTCAGGTTAACTCAGATTTAGTTTTTTATTTTTGTAGGTGGATTACTTACAATATAATGAGATTTAAACCGACTATATTAATGTAAATTATTCATATATGCTAAAGCAATTATCGTGTTTGGGGGCATACACGGCCTTTCCCTGCCAAATGGGGCCTTAGCACCTCTTTTAATAATACTCGTACAAAAAAGATTGAAAGATGAAATCAGTTTATCGCTAGCGG
>CAIYZD010000608.1 GCA_903930585.1 uncultured Geobacteraceae bacterium
GAGCTGGACTTTACCAAAAATACCTAGCCCCTTTTAGGGGCTTTCCTCAAGCCCCCCGCTATGCGGGTGGTCATGACTGTCAGCACAACCACGCATCGTGGCATCCGAATCACAGGACGCAAGGTACCCCTTGGCCCGATAGAGCTGGGGGTTGCGAGTTACCCGGTCAAGCCCGGACCAGGCAACCTCCGTTGAGAACGTAGCAGAATCGTATATCGGGGTTGGACCAAGACTGGCCACACCGTTAAGCAGTCCATGCCAGGTGTCGCCCCGTGCTCCTTCATAGCCGCCTGAGGGGCCGGTCGAAGTGGCGGAGTCACTAGTCAACGGGCCATTGCTGCGATGGGACAACTCCGCACCGACAGATACTCCACCGACACTCTTGGCAAATGAAATACCCAGAAGACCGATATCACGAGCATAAACCGCTCTTGTTTGACCATCTCCAGTAGGCTGTGCCAGCCAGCCACCTTTGTCATCAAAACTGCGTGCGTATAAGCCAACAGTGGCGTCCAACCAGGCAGGACTCAACTTGATGCCTAATCCCACATCCCCACCTCTGCCTTCAATGGCGCCAATCCGGTTGACGTTTGGGCCCTGATTGACTCCATCGGCACCAAAGTAAGTGCCCCCCTCCGGGATGCGATTTGGCTGCCATTCCAATCCGACCTGCGCCATCAGAGAGACATCCGGCAGAACCTGCACAAGCATTGACAACTGCGTCAACGGCAGTGCTGTCTCCTTGGCTGAGACTCCCGGATTGGAGATTGATTTCATACCGTCGCTGGGTGCCTGAGAGTACGATAACGCATGTGTGCTGCCAAACAGGGATTCTCCCCAGATTACGGCGTGTCGCCCCGCCTTGACGTTCCAGACGGTAGTGTCTAGATCAAAAATGCCAAAAACAAATGCGTCAAGCAGTTCTCCTGAAGGGCCGGCATAATATCGACGCACATAGGATGTAAATTCATTATGGGTGTAACTTGTCGGGGTTGCCGCTGTTCCCAGAGCATTCGGATTACTCTTGCCGTCACTGCCATAGGCTGCATCAAACCACGCTGCAGCAGATACACGTATGCCAAAGTGTTCAAGGTAAACCAGGTCACATTCAGTCAGCCAATCGAGTCGGTTGGTGATAGTGTCGTAACGGCCAAACAGGGCATCGCCTTGGTCATAAATGGCGTTGTTGGTTATCAGTGGATTGTGTTCCTGCAGACGCATGCCCCAGTTATAACGAAGGGTATTATTCCAATCGAGCTTCAGCTCAGGACTACCTGTATCAAGCGAAAAAGCTCCGCACGACACAACAGGCATAAGAAATGGGTTCATCAGGCTACACACAATCGGTAGCAAGTGACGAAGCTTCATAGACAGTACCCAATTGATCGGCTTCTGGTCATTATGTGTCTTGAATTCATAGTGATATCCCTGAAAAAAATGAAAATCACCTTCGAGACTGCTTACACTAAGGCAGCTTACATAGTAACGGTCTTGTTTTGTGATTGTCTGTAGGGAAATCTAGACAAATGAAAATAAATATTATTATGCTTCGGGAGTTATACCGTGCAGGAGGGCAAATTTGACAAGGGACGCGATATTGTTGACACCTAATTTTGTCATCAGGCGACTGCGGTATGTATCGATACTTTTGTGGGATAATAATAATTCAGAAGCAATTTCAATACTTGTTTTTCCTTCGACAACCAGTTGCAATACTTCCAGTTCACGAGCACTCAAACTTTCTAGAGGGCTTTTATGGTGAGCTGTAAAGTTACCTAGCGTGGGAAAACTTAGATGCTGTTCAACTCCTTTACCAAAAAAAACAAGTCCTCTCATTACTGATCGAATTGCCTCTATCACATCGCTGCCCACAGATTCCTTAAGTAAATATCCACACGCTCCCGACTGAATCGCCCGGTAAACGTATTCCTTGGTGTTGTGCATGGAGAGAAATATTATCTTAATATCTTTAAACTGAGAACATATCCTTTGGCATGCCTCAATTCCGTTCATCCCAGGCATGGAAATATCCATGATAATAACATTCGGGTGCAGGATACCACACTTATCAATTGCTTCAGTCCCGTTAGAGGCATCACCTATGACTATAAAATCATCCTGGCTCTGAAGAATGGTTCTCAAACCTTCCCGCATTAGAGCGTGGTCATCGGCTAACATGATCTTTATTGGCTTAACACTTTTGGCCAGCATCAGTTGCAACCCTCTATATCGATTTTTATACTGGTTCCCTTGTTACGAATTGTTTCAATATTAAATGTCCCACCGACAGCTTCAGCACGTTCACGCATAACGGTCAATCCCCAACCGGATTCATTTTTACTCCTTGAGCCATTTTCAGGAACGAAACCTTTGCC
>CAIYZD010000609.1 GCA_903930585.1 uncultured Geobacteraceae bacterium
ATCGTGACAGCGAACCATTACCCCAACTCAATCTGGCAATGTTATTTGGCCAGAAGTCGGGCTTGCCGGTCTATTACCACCGTACTCCGGGCAATATCAACGATGTGTCGACGCTTCATAACCTGGTCGCTACCTTCAAAAGGGGGACCGTGAGGATTCCTTCGTAAATGAGTAACATCATGGATCGAACTCTGTCAGGAAAGAAACATTGTAGTCGATCGGCCCCAGTTCACGCTCACGTAGATCATACATACCAAAACGATTGGCATGATGTGTTCGATAAGGGCTGAATCCGGCAAGCAGTTCTGGAGTCAATTGCATCCCTTCAGCCTCAAGCTCTTTTAAGGCCTGTGTCATTGTGTGGCAATTGTGAAAAATCAGTAGATTTGCAATTAAGTGGTTGTATTTAATGATCTTCAACTGATTTTCTCGCACGTTTTCTTCTATAATGTCCGATCCGAAATAAGCCCACTGAGCAAAATTGTTGAAGCCTTCGCACTTGTTCTGGGCTCCCTGAATAATTCGTCTTAGCTCATCATTACTGATATATTCCAGTAAAAATACCGTTCGAACGACCCGTCCTAATTCACGAAATGCATAATACAGCTTATTTTTTCGGCTGGCGGTGCCAAGCTTTCGTAAAATTGTTGAAGGAGATATGCAGCCTGCTCGAATTGATTGCGCAACTTGCAGCATGTCCGGCAAATGAGAAGCAATCAAATTCCAATCTATCGCTTCTTTTGTAAACAGCCCATCTATGTTCTGATATACCTCGCTTGCAGTCGGCCTAAACCATTTCAGATCTTTCCAGTTGCGAATCCTTGGCATCAGCTTGATACCCAGTAAAAACGCCAACCCATAGACCGGTGCACTTTGCGCTTGTGTATCACCATGCAAAATATCTGGCTGGACATCGGACATGTTTTTGGTGAGACCGTCCAAAATGTACACAGCTTCCCAAACACCACACGGAATAAAGTGTGAAAATAGCGCTATATATGTGTCACTTACATGGTAATACGCAATTCCCCCATAGCCACCGTAACGGATATGCCGTTCCGAAAGCAGATTATTTTCGTACAGGTTCCATTGTGTACCATCAGCAGCAGCACGTGCGGTGTCGCCCCAGTAACGTGGCAACTGGAACTTATTATAGGCATTTATTGTGGTACATATGGCCGACTCGAGTTTTTCGGTAGTGACTTGGCGTTGATTTACGAAAGATACCTGGCGTGCGCTAACGTCAGTAATATTTTTGGCGATCTGCGTTGGCCCCAAACCGGTACCATACGCGAACACTGTCAGAATTCTGCGACGATCTTCCTCTTGAATTTTGCTCTGATGGCCGCTTAGTGGCCCGAAATACTTGCCCCACCCGATCCACTGCATAGTGTCTGCAAGCACATCCAGCAATGATAGCCCCAAACTATCAAGTTTTTTTGTTAAGGCTTCATCCAGTTGTTTAAATCCAGGTGGTACCGGCTTCTTTTCCTGGCGGTTAAGCTTTGGACGTCCTTTAATAATGTTGAAATAGGGATTGTCGTGGTAGCTCTGATCTACTTGCTCGGCTGATTCTTTTAGCATGGACTGCATATGTGAAATAAAGGCTGCACTTTCTACCGGGAAACCAACTTTTTCTCCATAATCTTCACGCGTGCGCTCACATTCATCCATTGGAAGTAGTTCATCACGGTGGTCAGAATAAGCATCGCTGCCAATTACGCAAAGATCTCCAGATTTCAACTCCCTAACCAACTGTGAACATATACATGCCTCAAACTGGCGCCGATTGATCCGGGTGACGGTCGCGTCACGCTGACTCTCACCAGTCACAAGTTTCC
>CAIYZD010000610.1 GCA_903930585.1 uncultured Geobacteraceae bacterium
ATCGTGACAGCGAACCATTACCCCAACTCAATCTGGCAATGTTATTTGGCCAGAAGTCGGGCTTGCCGGTCTATTACCACCGTACTCCGGGCAATATCAACGATGTGTCGACGCTTCATAACCTGGTCGCTACCTTCAAAACGCTGGAAGCAGGTCGGTTGCATTATGTAATGGACAAGGGGTTCTACAGCCGGAAAAACATTGATGATCTGGTCGCCCACCGTGCCCATTTCACTATTTCGGTACCGCTAAACAACCGCTGGGTGCAACTCGCCATAGATGGGGTACGACAACGATTCGTTCTTTTTGGGGCCATAAGGCCTGAACCTCATGCCCATAAGTTATAGTCCAAATCTGGAGGACATCTACCGGGGTCCTGATCGTAACGGCCGAATCTATTGATGTGGTGAGTCGGGTACGGACTGAGTGCTGCGATCAGGCCTGCATCCAATGGATAGTCGCTCTGGCGAAGGTTATGCAGGGCTCGGCTGAGAGAGAATACGTTGTGAAAGATGGTGCAGTTGGCCATAAGGTGGTTGTACTTGATAATTTTGCGTTGTTCGTCACGATCATTGGTAGAAATGGTCCCATCGCCACCAAAGGCCAACCACTGTGAGAAATTGTTGAATGACTCACTTTTGTTGGTGGCGGCATGGATGGTCGACCGCATCTCGGAATTATTGATATATTTCAGGAGAAAGATCGTCCGAATTACTCGTCCCAACTCTCTAAAAGCCTGATATACACGCTTAATCGAAACAATGATTGCTGTTAACGCACATATAGTGCCAAAGACAGCAAACACGTACCGGTAAATGCGAAGGCCGCGAACCAGGTAGATAGTACCACTAATGCAAATTTCATCGAAGAATTCCCCCTTTTCTTTTGATAAGAATTATTTCCACTCCTGCCAACTATTGAATAAATGGCATCTCTCATGATTATCAATGTAGTTCTTTTGAAATAAAACCGGTGTCAAAATATGTACGAAAGGAATAAAGAAAAAGTCAAAAAGCGAAATATGTCAATCAATAGGTCAAACCAGGGAAGTTCGCTTTAAATAGCGGTAGGAGACACGAGTCTTTGGTCTTGTCTCTCTTTATCGATGTTATCAAGTGGTAACAGTGTATAGTGCGATGGCTGTTATTGATGTAATGCTGTTAATCAAAATAAAAGCCGTATTGATTCCGGGAGTGCGTAGTTCCCAGATGTATCCCAGGAGAACAAATAAGATGGCGCTCAGTTCGAGGTATTTTCGTAATCGGTTGTTTTTTGTGGAGTCCAGTATTCTTTCTTTGAGGGAAATATAAACAGTTGTGCCGAATATGAGTGATAAACCACACATTACGCCAATATCTTTATTGCCATCGCATAACGCTGAAATCAAAAGCATTTCCCTCGTTCAAAAGACTGTTGTTCGGAAAACGTGTCACCACTTCTGAATGTTCCAAAAGCGACGAAGTGGGAAGAGTCCGCTCTGTCAGGAGTGACTGGGGCGATTCCTTCGCACCCGCCGGAAGGGCGAACAACAACAGCGCTATGATGAGCAATATCTGATTCATGAGGATCCACACCAATTTATTTATATCAGTTGATACTCGTTCATAATTGCAGTCCGTCCGGCTTTGTTGGCATCGGATATAGGACAGAGTGGGAGGGGCACCTCATCCGGAACATTTGCCAATCAACTCCAAGGCGGTTTTGACTGGCGCCGGATTATTTTTGACGAACATATCCCTCTTTAACCAAAACAGGCCCGTTCTTCGGGGAAAATATTGAAGCTACAGTTTCCGAAACTTTTTAGTGTATCCATCAGTGTGCCAACCAAATCGTCGTTTATGACGATCCGTATCTTTACCCTGTTAATCAGATTGTAAACGTAGGCAATGCCTTTCAGCACACCGGTATTTATTGCCCTGCGGCCATCATACATAACCTCCTGAACAATGAACCCTTTTGCTTCAAGAGCCTGTGACAGTTTTGCCAGGTCTCTCGTATAAATTATTCCTTCAACCTTTTTCATCTAATCTTCCTTTTTAAATCTGGATTTGTTTGTAACTATTTTACGCGGCAACGTGATTCGCTCATTATTTGACAAGGAGGCGCTACAGTTGATGACCATTCTTCTTGAAGGATGTTATGATGTAGGCTACTGTACCCTTTCTTGCCAGTTTAGTGGACCCGCTTTAACTTCACCACTGATGACCTCGCCATCAAAATAATAGTCCCCTAATGGCGAGAGAACTCTTACCGTGCCTACCTTCCTGGTTTCTATAGAAGAGTCGACTGGATTTACCCGATAGACCGTGAGCGAATCATTCACGTGTATGCTGTTTTTTACATCGTCCGTACCACTATGAAACAGATACACCTTTGTTCCAATTGTCATATCAGACAAAACATTTTGATATGTGTGTTCATTTCCCGGAAACGGGTATGCCACTGCATACAGTGTGGTTGACATGGCAAAGGGAATCAAAGACAACAACAGAATTAGTACTTTTTTCATAAATCATTCTCCTCTCTCGTATCTCTCGTATAAACTTTTACGATCTCAGAGTAGCAAAGGTGAGATAAATTGGGTGTCAAAATAGGGGGGAATGACATCAATAATGTGTAAATATTGCTTCCACCGAAACAATTTACCAGGGAATCATTGGTGAATCTGCGATGACTTTCACGATTGGCAATGGCAGTTTCGGATCACAAAAAGGTGTCTGCCATTGAGATTGGTCCGACAATTGAGTAAGGGTTGCGTCTGGCGAGGCAGTTTTCCTACGATAGCATATCCGCTGAATATGGATCTGACTCGAAACAGCCCATCCAAGATGTAAACTATTTGGCAAAGCTATCAATAGACCACGGTTCAGAGATATGAAGTTTCCCCCCTGGTGACAACTCTCGTATAAATCATTTTTGCCATTTTGATAGAGATC
>CAIYZD010000611.1 GCA_903930585.1 uncultured Geobacteraceae bacterium
GTGCTGTTTATGACCAGGAAAAACTCGTCGAGCATCAGCTGAAAGACGCCGTTGAGAGCTTTCTGGCCAACCCGGAATATCACATCAGGGTAGTCAACATCTCGTTGGGGAATAAAAACGAAGTATGGCATAAGCATTACACCAGGCAACTCCCCCTTGCTGCTCTCATTGATGAGCTGGCATTTGACTTCCCCAATGTCGTTTTTGTGGTGTCCGCCGGTAATCAGGACCCAACCGAGTTTTTTGACACTATCGGGGACGTCAAGTCTCATTATCCTGGCTACTTAACAGAGAACCCTGATTTCCGTATTATCAATCCGGCTACGGCTTCGCTTGCTTTGTCAATAGGCTCGATAGCCGGAGCGGTGCAGATCGAGCGGGAACGATATGGTGCTGAACAGATAAAAACCGCTGTTGCCGATGAAAACCAGCCTTCGCCGTTCACCAGGTCAGGATTTGGCATTAACGGCATGATCAAACCCGAACTTGTCGAATATGGCGGCAACCTCATCTTGTATGAAAACTATGGAAGAATTACGCAAGACAGGGGCGGGAAAATTCCCCTTCTCAATAATCAGGCGACAGAAGACATCATCCAATACGATTGCGGAACCAGCTTCGCCGCTCCCAAGGTCGCTCATCTTGCCGGGAAGATAGCCAACCACTTTCCGCAAGGGTCTGGCAACTTTATCAAAAATATGTTGCTCATCGGCGCGGACTATCCATTTGCGCCAAGCAAGGATTTTTACCAAACCGACAAACCAAAAGATGCAGACAAAGCCAATTTGGCAGTTTGCGGTTATGGCGTAAGCAGCTTTGAACGGGCTGTGAATTCATTCGGCAACAGAGTAGTGCTCTGGGATGAAGGGCGGATAGGGCTGAACCAGATCAAGGTTTATTCCCTGAATCTTCCCGATATTTTCTTTTCCGAGCCAGGCAGGAAGAGAATAATTGTTACCCTTATCTTTAATCCTGAGACACGGCTGACCCGTGGTGACAGCTATCTTGGAAACCGAATGGAATTTCATCTCTTCCATTCAATCAACCCGCAGTCACTGATTGAAAAATACGGCGTTATTAACGAACAGGCGGAACAGGCCGAGGTTCCGGAGGGTTTGAAGAAGTATGAAATTGACTTCTTTCCC
This sequence comes from uncultured Geobacteraceae bacterium, assembly GCA_903930585.1. Taxonomy (GTDB): domain Bacteria; phylum Desulfobacterota; class Desulfuromonadia; order Geobacterales; family Pseudopelobacteraceae; genus JACRCG01. The sequence continues at coordinate 1,146 of CAIYZD010000611.1, forward strand.
GGCGGCAACACAAGAAAAGCCGGATGTCATCAAAAGGCGTGGAAAGAATATAAGCGGGCACCTAAAAACAGCCCAGCGGCCCCGGTTTCACTTGTCCTTCTGAATTTCAACAAATGGATTACCGATGAATCCAGGTTGCAGGACTACTGCATCTCGGCAACTTTTGAACATGAGAAAGAACATCGTCTATACGCTAAAATAAGAACGAGCATCCAAACACGGGTTCGGGCCGAGGCCGTCTCAAGGTAGACGCGCATATGACCAAAATCACCGAATCCGCCATCAAGGAAATAAATGCCCGCGAAAAGGCAACTACCGAGGATTTCTCGGTAGTTCAAAAAAACGAGGGTTGTCATGACTGAAAAATCAACCAACTTTCTTTTATATACCGGCACGGACGGTAGAATAAAAGTTGATGTCTATGTTCAAGATGAAA
>CAIYZD010000612.1 GCA_903930585.1 uncultured Geobacteraceae bacterium
ATGTCATTTTGGACTCAACGTTTTGTGTCGAGTAGACCCTCTCCTCTCACTACAAGATTGAAGTTCCCGTTTTCGTTGCCGCCTGATTTCTCAGCCGATGTCGCGCGTAGTTCGTTCCAATAGTAATTGGCACTAAGCCCCTCACAGAACCGTGCTTGCGCTATTTACGCACACGGCTCCTCACATGGCAATTCACCGAGCTTGGTACATGCTGACCTTTATTCGCGGCTCAGGCAGAGGAAACAGCTCAAGCATTTTGTTGAACTTTTGCCAGTTGATACATCCCCTTTTACCTCGGCGATTTAGCCATTTGAACAACAGGTTCTTAACTTCATGTGCGAACCTCGTTATTCCACACGTATTGTCAGTAACTCCATAATACGCATAATGACCCCTCAACTTGGCTCTGGTAACTTCCCAAAGTTCTGCTGTCTTCATTGTCCTGGACTTCATCAGCCATTCCTTGAATGCAGCTAGCTTAGCTGTAAACTTCTTGCTGGCGGTTACCCGCTTCACCCGAAAACCCGTGCCGTCCCTTTTCGTACTACAATAGTGGGTAAAACCCAAGAAATCGAAAGTCTCCGGCTTCTCTCCCGTCGCCGCAGTACTTTTGGCGGCAAAACGTCCAAACTTTATCACCTTGGTCTTCGTCGGCTCCACTTCCAGATTGAACTTACCCAGCCTTTCCACCAGTTCCTCGCGAAACCGCTCCGCTTCTTCTCCTCTCTGGAAGCAGACAACGAAATCATCGGCAAAACGAATCAAACGGGCAAAGCCTGTGCAGCTCCTGCGAAACACCTTCTCGAACCAAACATCAAGAGCATAGTGAAGATAAATACCTGATAGTAATGGCGAAATAGAGCCTCCTTGAGGAGTCCCCTCATCGCTTGCCATCAGTTCTCCATTCTCCATTATCCCCGCCTTGAGGAAGCGCTTCACCATGCGCAAGACAAGCTTGTCTCCTATCCGATGGCCGAGAAATTTCATTATCCAGTTCTGGTCCATGTTGGTGAAGAAGCCTTTGATGTCTGCTTCTACAATATGACTGACCAGCCCCTTCTCGACCGTTACGTTCAGAGCCCGAAGCGCCTGATGGCAGCTCCTACCGGGGCGGAACCCATAGGAATCCTCTATGAAGTCCTGCTCATACACTGCTTCCAGTATCTGAACAAGCCCCGACTGCACCAGCTTATCTTCCAGACATGTTATCCCCAATGGCCTTAGTTTGTCGCTACCCGGCTTCGGTATATACACCCGCCGGACAGGTTGCGGTATGTATGCCATCTTGTGTAACCTCTCCAGCAGCTCCACCAGATTGGTATCAAGATTTTCGGCGTACATTTCCTTGGTCACATTGTCAATGCCGGCAGCGGCGTCTTTCCTCAGCCTCTGAAAGCATCCCCGCAGCAGTTCCTCGTTCATCAGGTAGTACAGGTTGGTGAATCTAAACGAAGGTTGCTTACGAGCCTTCTCTGCTATGCGTTGTAATTTTGTTGCCATCGGTTCTTCGCTTCTGTGAGCGACCGATGTTGCCTCACACCGCGCTACCACGTGTAACCTCCTTCCCTCCAGCGGAATTACCCGCCTTCACAGGTAATACAAGGTTATCCGACTCCCTACGCCCGATTTGCCATCCTCCCTCTTCAGTTGTCCGGCATACTCCCTCTTAGAAGAGGCGCAGGGTCTCCCGGGTTACCGCATAATCTTAATGTCAAACATGCCATGGTCTTAGACCCCGGAGAAGCAAGCATCTTCTTGCCTACAACGTCGATGCTTGTGTTGACTTCCACCTTTCGCACAGTGTCGTCCTTCTCATCTACCTATTTTCGAGGCTCTTTCCCTTCAACCTTACGGCTTACGGCCTGTCTGCTCGCTGTCCTACGCTTAAAATTTGATGTTACCATCAAATCTCCAAGGACTTGCTACCCGGTGGTTGGCCACCTTCCGGGACGGGATTCTCACCCGCTAGATTATGCGACCTTGCCCGGCCGCACGCGAAATATAGGCTTTGAAAGCTCCGTAAGAAAGTTAAACAGAAAAAAACGATTACTGGAAATTTTCAAACAGTCTCATGGAACTTTACCGGAAGATTATCGTTTTGACCGGGATGAGGTTCATGGAAGATTCTGCGCTCCTTCGAGATAATACAAACGTACAAATTCTCGTCATAGGACAGCCTGATTATTGCTGCTGCGTTACAAA
>CAIYZD010000613.1 GCA_903930585.1 uncultured Geobacteraceae bacterium
AGTGAGTCAGATATAAGAGCCTCGGCGGGTAGGCGGCATATGCGCCATAACACAAGGAGACGCATATGCAACTCATCATAACAATTCTCTCGGCTGTAATTATATTCTCAATCCTTCCTTCAACAAGTCAAGCCAGCGAGCTTTCGGAATGGCTCAGGGCCGCAACTTACGTCTATATCGCTCATGAAGGTGGTCATCAGGATCGCGCCACGGCCAAAGGCGTCAGTTACGAGTGGACATACGCTGGCGGCGGCTTTGGTTTTGTCCCCGATTGGCGAATTGGCTACAAGCCGATGCCAAAAATGTCAAGCAAAGTTGAAAGCGAGTACCAAATCTTAAAATTTGTTTCGCTGCACAAAATCGCTTCCACCCCGCAAATCGAAGAGATGCGATCAGACCTTAATGAGTTTATTCAAAAACAAAATAATGCTATTGCGGACGGCCTACGCACTCAAGCAAGCATCGCAGGCGGCGGTTATGCCGCGCAACAAAAAGCAGTGGAAGAATTGCCAGACGGTGAGTTTAAGCGAAAAGCGATAATCCTATCGGCCACTCTCAAGGGCCTTTATGTGCCTTGGTCATTCGCGCAACCCAACACCGGCGACATTTCTCGCCTGCTCCCGACTGCCCCATTTTCTTTGATTTCGTCTGCCTTGATCGTTTCATCAATCACTGATTATTTTCGAGCATCACAAGACAAATTGCCAGATTGGCATGTAGACTTTCTTTCAGAACCTCATTCTGGCGCCGTCGGCCTTGCGTTTTCCGGCCGGTTTTAAGCATCAAAAAAACTATTCCGCCCGCCAATTGATGCCGCCATACCTGCTCCATCTCTATCCGATGATGACCTTGGAAGATTATTCTGGCTAAGCACAACAGAGCAGGTTCTGTTGTGCTTAGAATCCATCAGACCGGCGGCTATTCCAAAGTCGATTCCGAAGGTGCCGCGGCCACTGTGCCTGGTTTCTTCGCCACGGAGGAAGAGTGACATGAAACAACTGGACACCTGTGCCTTCATGTTCCCAGTCTATATATTCCACCTCCCCGGCCGCATGCATTATTCCAAGCGTTGAACCGATAGCTGCTTCAGTAGCGGGGTAGTCAAGGCTCATTCCGAACCAGTGAATCTGCCGAAATGACATGCGATCTGGGCCGTATTTACCAGCTTGCCATAATGCAAGCCACGACGCCCAAATACACAAAGCTCTGACGCGTACATGTGAGTTGCGGTCTACGCCTCTTTCTATCGCAATAATGTCAGCAGACCTAAAATCTACGTTCTGGATGTAGATCAGATTATAGATATCATCAATAGACATATCGTCGATAATAGCTACAGCATCTGGGCCAAATTCAGCGTTCAGAGCACTGATCGCTTCTGTGGAAATAAAAAGCGGCAGGTATTTCTCTCCAAGCTCATAGATGCCACGATAATTACTCCATTTTTCGATCACAAATGCAGCTTCTTCTTCGCTGATTCCGGGCAGGTTGTCGATACTTTCCGGCGAAGACCTAAAAACTTCGGGGAAAGAAGAACCTAACTCTCTCATCAAAATATCGCAGGTTCCAGGTGATATCTGTAACGCATAACGGAGGTGGGTATCTACGTCGCCTGGTTGAATAATCTGGATAGATTCAGAAAAGATCTGTGGGAATGCATTCGGGCGAGAAAACTTCATGTATTCGCTGAAGTGGCCGTAGACAGAAATACGCTTTGGTGCTCCTGGGGAAAGCAGTACCGGCAATTGCTCTTCGATCACATGCGTAGAAACATAGAGTTTGTAAAACCTGATATTCTCCATCTCTACGGGACGGCAGACATCAATCAGGACACGGCCATACGACGCAGTTATATCAGATGATGCAATGTTCGTATCGAAGGAATACTTCCTTTTTTTATTGTCGTAGAGATTGGGAAGCTCCTGCGCTGCTATTCGATACTCGTTGTCAACTGTGCAGCCAACATTGAACGCAAGACGCTCGATAAAGTGGTAGCTAACTTCGGGGATCTCACAGAGTTTGAACAGCCCATAAACAGCAGAACTTTGCAAAACGCGCAAAGAATCTTTACCATACTTCGCCCAAATGGCATTCATAGCTTGGCCCGGAGCATCATGTTTTATGCAGTACAGATAAAACAAAATACTATCGCGCCGTTCTCCCCATCGCTCTATTATACTGTCGCCAATACCACCACCAAACCCTTTTATTTTTCTAAGTTCTTTTGGCTGATTATCGAAGACGTCAATATAATTATCACCGTAAGCATTAACAACCTTTTTCGCTTCAAGCGGCGTCAGATGGAGAAGAGCGGAAAGCATTTCGGCCGTATCTTCTGGCCGAAATAAAATAGAGGAATAAACGTCAAATCTCGACTGATACTGATTGATCCAGTTGCCCGTTACTTGAACTCTCTTCGCGCAAAAACCTGCATTAACTAAACCATTAAATGCTGTAACTCGGACATGGATAATCTTTCCGCCGACCTTTGGAAACAGACCGTACTTATCTGCAACTTGCAGATGCAGAACGAGGTCGTCCGCGCCACCCTCGTGGAACTTCTCAATTACTTTACACTCTAATTTTACAAAATCGCTCATACTGA